>JBKKDD010000181.1:0-5975 GCA_046708705.1 Miltoncostaeaceae bacterium
GCCAAGCAGATGGTCGCCGCGGGCGAGACCAACGCCGCTCCGGCGCCGTCCAAGGAGCCGATCGGCACGTGTCCCACCCCGGGCTGCGGCGGCGAGATCAACGAGAACAGCCGCGCGTACGGGTGCAGCAGCTGGAAGAGCCGCAAGAACCCTGGCTGCGGGTTCGTGATCTGGAAGCGCGAGAAGGGCCACGAGATTACGCGCGACGAGGCCGCCGAACGTCTGCGTGAGGCGCACGAGGCGGGCCCGGGCTCCCCGGCGGAGGCGACGACGGCGGCGCAGTGACCCCGGACGAGGTCACCGACCACATCCTTGCCGCATCGACGGTCCGCTATTCGCGGGCGTCGGGGCCCGGCGGCCAGCACCGCGATCACACCGAGAGCCGGGCGGAGCTCATCGTGGCGAGCGACGCGCTGGCGGGGCTGCCCGACGAGATCGCCGAGCGCCTGACCGCGGGGCTGCACATGCGCCGCCGGCCGCTGCGCCTGGCCTCTCAGGCCGATCGCTCCCGTGACCGCAACCGCGCGACGGTCGAGGCCAACCTGCGCGCCCGGATCGCCGCGGCGTTGGCGCCCCGCAAATCGCGACGGCCCACGAACCCGTCCAACTCCGCGGTCGCCCGCCGCCTCGCCCAGAAGGCCCGGCGCTCCCGGACCAAGGAGATGCGCCGCCCACCCGACGGCGACTGACGGTCACCGCCCGCACCGGCTGGGCATCCGCGCGCGCTGAGAGGCGGGGCCCGGATCGGGGTCGTGGGCGTAGCGTGTGCCCGATGGGAGCCGACCCGACAGTGGTGACGGTCGCAAATCCGTTCAACGGCGAGGTGATCGGGTCGGTCGTGCCGGCGACGCCCGCCGACGTCGACCACGCCGTGGCGACCGCGGCACAGCACCTGCCGGCGCCGCCGCCGGGCGAGCGGGCCGACGTGCTGCAGCGCGCAGCCGGCATCGTGGCCGACCGCCGCGACGAGTTGGCCCAGACCATCGCCACCGAGGCCGGCAAGCCCCTCAAGCAGGCACTGGTCGAGGCGACCCGCTGCGTGGACACGCTGACGTTCGCCGCCGTCGCGGCGCGCACGCTTGCCGGCGAGGTCGTGCCAATGGCGGGGTCAGCCGCCGGCGCCGCCAAGCTCGCACTGACCCTGCGTGAGCCCATCGGCGTGGTCGGTGCGATCGCGCCGTTCAACTTCCCGCTCAACCTGGTCGCGCACAAGGTGGCGCCCGCCATCGCCGCGGGCTGCCCGGTCGTGCTGAAGCCGTCCGACAAGACGCCGCTGTCCGCGCTCGCGCTGGCGGACATCCTGCGCGAGGCGGGTCTGCCAGACGGCGCCCTGGTCGTGGTCAACGGCGCCGGTGACACGATCGGCGGCGCCCTGGCCGACCATCCCGGCATCGCGATGCTGTCGTTCACCGGCAGCGCCGACGTGGGCTGGGAGCTCGCCCGGCGCCGGCCGCGCATCCGTGTGGCGCTGGAGCTCGGCAACGCGACGCCGGTCATCGTCACCGCCGACGCCGACCTGGACGACGCGGCCGACCGGATCGCCGGCTCGGGGTTCACCCACGCCGGTCAGTCGTGCGTTTCGGTGCAGCGGGTCATCGTGGAGCGCTCCGCCCACGATCGCCTGCTCGACGCGCTCGTGGACCGCGTTCGACGGCTCGTCGTCGGCGATCCGCTGGCGACGGCCACCGACGTGGGTCCCTTGATCACCACCGACGCCCGTGACCGCGTGGTCGACTGGATCGGGGAGGCCACCGCCGCAGGGGCGGCGATCGCCACCGGCGGCGAGGTGCGCGACGGCCTGCTGGTGCCGACGGTGATGCGCGACGTCGAGCCCACGATGCGCGTGTTCGCGGACGAGGTGTTCGGCCCGGTCGTCGGGCTGACCCCCTTCACCGCGATCGACGAGGCCATCGACCTGGCCAACGCGACCCGCTACGGCCTGCAGGCCGGTATCTTCACCGCCCGCGCCGACCGGGCGCTCGAATGGGCGCGGCGCCTGCATTTCGGCGCGGTGCTGGTCAACGAGACGCCGACCTACCGCGCCGACCAGATGCCGTACGGCGGCGTCAAGGACAGCGGCAACACTCGCGAGGGCCCGGCCTACGCCGTCGCGTCGATGACCGAGTCGCGACTCGTCGTGCTCACCCTGCCGAGCGGCTGATGGCGGCTCGGTTCGGCATGTTCGTGCCGCCGTTCGGTGAGCTTGCCGACCCGCGCGCTCTCGCCGAGATCGCCGCGCAGGCCGACGCGTCCGGCTGGGACGGCTTCTTCGTCTGGGACCACCTGCAGTACCGCGACCCGGTTCGCGAGGTCGCCGATCCATGGATCGCGCTGGCGGCAATCGCCGCGCGCACCGAGCATGTCCGCATCGGCGCGCTGGTGACGCCCCTCGCGCGCCGGCGTCCCCAGATCGTCGCCCGCCAGGCCACGACGTTGGACCTGCTGAGCGGCGGTCGCACGGTGCTGGGCGCCGCGCTGGGGCGCGACCAGAGCGGACGGGAGCTGTCGGCGTTCGGCGAGGAGACCGACGACCGTGAGCGCGCCGCCATGCTCGACGAAGCGCTTACGCTCATCGATCGCCTCTGGACGGGCGATCCGGTCGATCACGCCGGACCTCACTACTCGGCGCGCGATGTGACGTTCGCGCCGCGTCCGCTGCAACGACCACGCATCCCGATCTGGATCGGCGGCAGGTGGCCCGCCCGCGCCCCCATCCGGCGGGCGGCCCGATGGGACGGCTACTTCCCCATCGATCTGGCCGATCCCGACGACCTGGCCGCATGCGCCGACCAGATCCTGCGGGTGCGGGGCACCCTCGACGGGTTCGACCTGATCGTCGAGTGCGCTCCGCACGACGACCCGGCGCCGTGGATTGCGGCCGGAGCGACGTGGTGGCTCAGCAGCTTCGGCATCGAGCGGGCGGGCGTCGCAGACGTCGGCCCAGTCGCGACGGGGGGACCGCCGGCGGTGTGACGCCACCCGGCGTCATCCGATGAGCCGCCCCACGCCGAAGATGGCCATGCCGGCCAGGCCGCCCACCACGGTGCCGTTGATGCGGATGAACTGCAGGTCGCGCCCGACCGCCAGCTCCACCCGGCGCGAGGCGTCCTGCGGGTTCCAGCGGGCGACGGTCGAGGCGATCAGGTCGCCGGCCTGGCTTCGATGCTCTTCGAGCAGGTACTCGACGACCGACTCCACCCAGCGGTCCATCTTGGCCTGCAGGTCCGGGTCGTCGGCGACACTCCGGCCGATCACCTGGATCTCGGCGGCGATGCGCTGGCGAAGCTGCGACGAGGGATCGTCGGCCTGGCGCTGCAGGAGGACCTTCAGGTCGGTCCACAGCGACGCCGTCCAGCGCTGCACGGCCGGGTGGCTCAGCACCTCGTCCTTCAGGGCCTCGCCGCGCGCGATCAGCCCGGGGTCGTGCTGCAACCGCTCCGCGAGCTGCGCGACCCGCCCCTCCAGGTAGACGCGAAACTCGTGGTGGGGGGTTTCGCCGACCTCGGCCAGGAAGCCGCGCAACCCGTCGAAGAGCTTGGTGAAGATGCGGTCGTCGATGGACTCGGGAACCCACCACGGCGACTCCCTGCCGAAGCGCTCGCGCAGCATCTCGCGATGCTCGTCCATGAACCGCACCCCGCCCGCCAGCGCGGCATCCACCAGCTCGACGTGGCGCCCCTGAGATGTCGCGATGGCCAGGGCCTTGCCCGCCAGCGGCGCGATCGGCACCCGCCGCACCCAGCCCACCACGGAGTGCTCGATGGCCTCTTGGACCGTCTCGTCGCGCAGCACGTTGGCCGCGCCCGCGAGCGCCGCCGAGGAGTGGCGCGCCACCGTCGCGGCATGCTCCTCGGCGCTGACCCACAGCGCGGTCCGGCGGGCGACGCCGACCGCGCGCAGCCGCTCCAGCACAACGCGCCCGGTCAGGAAGTTCTCCTCGACGAACCCGCCGATGGCCCGGCCGAGCTGGTCCTTGCGGGTGGGGATCAGCGCTGTGTGCGGGATCGGGATACCCATCGGGTGGCGGAACAGGGCCGTGACCGCGAACCAGTCGGCCAGGCCGCCGACCATGGAGCCCTCCGCCGCCGCCTCGACGTACCCGGCCCAATCCTGCCCGTCGCCGAACAGCCGGACCGCCACGTACACCAGGGCGGCCAGCACCAGCAGGCCCGTCGCGCGCGCCTTCATCTGGCGCAGGCCGCTTCGGCGGGCCACGTGGTCGTCGGCGACCGGGACGGGAAGCTCGGGCTGCACACGACAATCCTGCCAGCCGCCGTCGGCCGCCGAATGTGAGAAGCTGCGCGACGTTCGAAGACCTTTGACCCGAAAGCCGACTTTTGAACGCCGACGACGCCATCCGCCAGCGCCGCAGCGTGCGCCGCTACACCGCCGCGCCCGTTGCCGACGCCGACCTGGACGCGCTGCTGCGGCTGGCGCTGCTCGCGCCGACCGGGGGCATGGCGCAAGCGTGGAGCTTCATCGTGGTGCGCGGGGAGGCGAAGCGACGCGCGGTGGCGGAGCTGGTCATCCGGGGCGGCGGTGAGTACTTCCGCACGGTGCGCCCCGCTGCGCCCGGCACGAGCGCCGAGGATCACGCCGCCTGGGCGAATGGTTATGCCGAGCAGGCGCTCGGCACCTACCGCGACGTGCCGGTCTGGATCGTCGGTCTCGTCGTGCCGCGTGACGTGTTTCCCGCCGACCAACGCGACGCCGAGCGCACCGCCGACGTGACCTCACTGGCGTTCGCGATGGAGAACCTGTTCGTCGCGGCCAGGGCACGCGGGCTGGGCACGGTCCCGACCGTGTTCCATTGGTTCGTCGAGGAAGAGTTTCGCGCGCTGCTCGAAATCCCCGGCGAGCTCGAGATCCCGCTGATCAGCCCGTTGGGGTACCCGGTCGAGTTCCCCACCAGCCTGCCGCCCGCGCTCAAGGCGATCAGGCGGCCCTGGAAAACGCTCGTCCACGATGACGGCTGGGGCAGCCCGCGGCAGGCGCCCGCCACGTAGCGCACTGTGCCCCATACGCGTGGGACGCCGTTTGGCATTGCGGCGAGCCTTGCTACGATCATCACACGGGGATATGGACACCCCCGGGTTTCGAGACCGCAGCCCACGGAGGGGATCATGACGAACGAGATGACACCGCTCGAGCAGGTCGCCAGCTCGATCGGCCTGAGCCGATTCGACATCGCGCAGATGCTCGACGCGACGCCCGGCATCGTCGAGGCCTGGCTCAGCGGAGAGATGACCCCCGGCCCCCGCTCGCGGGAGAAGCTGGAGGACCTGATGATGGTGCTGGAGGGGCTCTTCGTCAAGATGACCCCCCGTGCCGCCCGTGAGTGGCTGATGTCGCCCAGCTCGGCGCTCGATTACTACGAGCCGGTGGACCTGCTTCGTCGCGGCGACCTGCACTTGGTGATGCGCGTGATCGAGGAGATGCCCCGCGCGATCCGCCTCGACCGTCAGCTCTCGGTGGACCCCTACCACATCATTTAGCCGTCACCGCCGGAGCTCTGCGGCCCCGGCGAGCGCGTGCGTTACAAGCGCGAGATGTGGACGGGCTCCTCGGGCTCGGCGCCGTGGACCTCCATGAACCGCTCCGGGTAGCCGAACATGCCGTGCTCGGAGATGTCGAGCCCTGCGAGCTCGGCCTCCTCGGGCGCGCGCAGGCCGATGGTCCGGCGGATCACCCAGAACACGGCGTAGCAGGCGGTGAACGCGAACGCGCCGATACACAGCAGGCCGACGAGCTGCCAGCCGAGCTGACCGAAACCCCCGCCGTAGAGCAGGCCCTTCTCGCCCACGCCGAGTGATTCCGCGGCGGATGGGGTGGTCAGGAGGCCCGCACCGATGATGCCGGTGATCCCGCCCATGCCGTGACCGGCGATCGCGCCGATCGGGTCGTCGACCCTGATGCGGTCGACGGCGAGCACGACCAGCACCATCAGGGACCCCGCCACCAGGCCGATCACGGCG
>JBKKDD010000182.1:0-10084 GCA_046708705.1 Miltoncostaeaceae bacterium
TGGTTGACGCGCTCGTCGAGCACGATCAGCGCTCCTGGTCCGGAGACGGTAGTCGCGCGAGCCCGGCCGTCTGCCAGCGTACCTCCGGCTGCAGAACCGCGGCGCCAGGACGACGTGTGCCGCCGACGGTCAGCCCATTCGCGCCCCAGTGATAATCGTAGGCGAGCGTCCAGTCGGCGGCATACGCCCCCACGTCGATTCTGTACTCGCCCGGTGCCAGGTCGAGCCGTTCGATGGCAATCGACACGAGCCGGTCGGCATCGACGATCCCCAGCTCCGTGTGCTCCTTGACGAGCTCGAGGTCGTCGGCTGCGCGCCTGATGCCGATCCCGAGGACAACCTCACGCGCACGGCGACCCGCCTGCACGCGCAGGTCGATGCGCACGGAATCCCCCGCCTCGATACGGGCCTCGTCAGAAAGGTTGACCGAGACGTCTTCGAGCGTGATCTCCTGGGAGCCGAAACGGTTCTGGCGGAGCTTGAGACTGCTTTCAGTATCGGTGTCAGGCGGGCGAGGAGTGACCTCCAGCGTGCGCGATCTCATCGCGTCGCGGTACGCGGCGGCGACGTCTGCAGCGGGGCCGCTGCGGCGCACCCGCCCGGCGTCGAGCCAAACAGCCTCGTCGCAGAGTGACACCACCTGCTCGAGGTCATGGCTGGCAATCAGGATGGTTGCTCCCGACGCCCGAAGCGCCTTCAGATGCGCCGTGCACTTCTCCTGAAAGCGCAGGTCGCCGACCGAAAGGACCTCGTCCACGACGAATGCGTCGGCGTGAAGCTGGACCGCGACGGCGAACGCCAGCCGCAGGGCCATGCCGGCGCTGTAGGTGCGTGCCGGGCGGTCGAAGAAGTCGCCGAGCTCAGCGAACTCCCGGACCGCGAGAAGGGTTGCGGAGGCTTGACGACGGCTCAATCCAGCCACGACTAGTGCGGTCAGCGCGTTCTCCGACCCGGACAGCGTCCGGTCGAAGCTTGCGCCCAATCCGAGTACCGAAAGCGTGTCGCGCGGCACCGCGATCGTGCCGGTAGTCGGCGGGCCCAGGCCCGACGCCAGCCGCAGCAGCGTGGACTTTCCGGCTCCGTTGCCGCCGATCAGGCCGGTCGACGAGCCGGCGGGCACTTGGAACGTGACGTCCCGAAGCGCCCAGAACGCGGTGGTGTTCGGCCGTCGGTCGCGACTGAACAGCAGGCTCCGCAGCGAGCGTCGCTCGTCGCGTTGCCGATATCGCTTCGAGACAGCGTCGAAACGCAGTGTGCGCTCAAAGCTCATCGATGAACCGTGGCTCGAGACGCCTGAACAGCACAAGCCCCGCCGCAAGGGTCACGATCGACGCGCCCGCCATGCCCCCCGCCCGGGCGACGTCCGGCATGACCCCGTCGAGCAGGATCGCGCGGTAGGCGTCGATCAACCCCGAGATGGGATTGATGTCGAAGATCCACCGATATCCGTCGGGCACGGTATCGAGCGGGTAGAAGACAGGGGTCATGTAGAAAAGGATCAGCAGGACGGCCCCGAGGGCCTGTTCGACATCGCGGACGAACACCTGGCTTGCGGCGACGATGAACCCGATCCCAGTCATCAGGACGGCTTGGATCGCCAGGAGCGCGGGCAGAAGTGCCCATGTCGCGTGGACATCGCCGACGATTGCGACCAGGACCAACAGCACCGGGAGCGCGACGAGGAGATCGAACGTCGCGACCGCGACGGCCACCAAGGGCAGGAGAAGCCGCGGCATGCGCGGCTCGAGGACCAAAGCCTCGTTTCCGGTGACGCTGGTCACCGCGCCGGTCAACGCTCCCCGAAACCACGACCAGAACACGAGCCCGCAAAACACGAACGTCGGATAATCCTCGATGCCCAAGGGGAGCACGCGTCCGAACACGAAGCTCAGGACGGCGAGCTGAATGAGCTGAATCGCGAGTGGCCAGGTCCATCCGAGCGCGGTGCGGCGGTGGCTCGACCTGAGCTCGCGCGATGCCAGATGTCGCACCAGTTCGATGGCACCGCCGATCCCGCGAGTGCTGCGTCCGGCGTGGGATGCGAACGGCTGCGTACTCACCGGTCGGCTCGCTTCGCAAGGGTCGCAAGCGCGGGAAGCGCCAGTGAGTCGACCGCACCTTCGATGATTGCATCGACGTCCCACTGCCCGCCCGGTGCCGCGACGTGGCCGATGTCGTGACCGTTGATCCTGAACGTGATCTCGCCGAACGCCGGTCCACTTTCGATGGGGTCGTCGGAGTCGAGATCGACGATGGTTTGCGCAAACGGTCCGTCCGGCAGTTCGTGGGCATCGTCGAGGGCGTCCTGAACGCCGGCTCGGTAGCTCGCGTCGATGAGCCTGCCGAATCGCGCCGTCCACCGAGTGCACCGCCCGGTCATTTCGAGAGACGCCATCGCGATCTCCGTCGCGCGCGCTCCGGGTCCGGTGGCCGTGCGTCCAATGGCGACCGCCGCCCGCCAGATCGGCGAGCCAAGCTTGTCGTGAGTGACGTCGGCCAGGTCGAGATCCCGCCGGGCACCCGGATGGCGGGAGGCCAGCAAGACGTCCCCATACCCTTCGCGCCGAGCGTCGCGGAGCATCGCGGTCAACGAGCGGGCATGATGATGGTTCGCGACAGCGTCCGTTTCGGCCACCAGGGGAACTCCCGCGGCGAGGAGCCGATAGCCGAACTCCCAGTCCTCCCGGCGGTGCGGGTCGAACGTCTCGTCGAACCCGCCGACATCGGCGAAAATGCGGCGCGGCAGGGACACGTTTCCGGTCAGGAAGTCCACGAAGCTGAAGCGATGCCCGGGCCGATGCTTGCGCGAGTAGTGATCGAGCCACCATCGTGTACTCGCCTGCGCGGCCAGTCCATGAGGTTCTCGCAGCGGATACGCAGGTCCCAGCACGGCCGCCGGCTGTTGCTTCTGGCGCGAAAGATGCGCCTCCAAGCAGCGCGGCTGCGCGACGATATCGTCGTCCAGAAACAGCACGTTGTCACCTGACGCTTCCCGGACGCCCGCGTTGCGGGCTCCGGCGGCGCCGGCCGCATGGACGGGTACCACCCGGTCGGCCCCCGCGATCGGTCCGATGTCGTGAGCACGCGGGCCGTTTGGGACCACGATGATCTCGAAGCACTCGCGGGCGAGGGTCTGGGTCTGCAGCGCGGCGAGGCAGCGGCCGAGGAGTGCAGGCCGTGTGCCGGTGGTCGGCACGATCACGCTCAGGGCCCGCTCCCCGTATCGGACGACCCGCGATGAGGCGGTACCGCCGTCAGTCACCGCGCGCGCGTGCGCCAGCGGCTGGCGGGGACCTGCACGACGCAGCGAGCGTGCCCAGGTAAGCGGGCCTTCGACCGCCCCCCGCGCCTGCTCGGCTGCGGCAAGCAACTCGAGCGCGCCTCGTTGGCTTCGCAGCGTCGCGGTGAGCGTCCTGACGAAATGAGTGAATGGCCAGCGAATCGTCTTGAGCGCCGGCAGCTCGCCATCGACGAGAAGCGCTCGGCTCGCCATCGACGTGATTCCCCTGCCGTACCCGCGCATCACCCGCCGAAGCTCGGAGGTGTCCGCGCGATGGTCGTGCCACACCATGGACGAGGGGTCGTACACCACGCGCATGCCAGCCGCGAGAACCCGACCGAGCACATAGATGTCGCCGCCGGACGCGGTCGCGGTGCCGGCGTCGAGCTCAGGCGGAAAACCTCCGAGTGCCCTCAGCACGTCGGTGCGAAACGTCATGTTCGCGCCCGCTCCCGTCTGGCCGGCGGCGGCCGGGTTGATCGACGCCGTGTCGAACCATCGGGTCCGGTTGCCTCGGCTGAAACCTCCGAGCCGCTCGAAGGCCAACTGCGCATCAGAGTCGAGTCGGGCCGCAGCGCCCCAGCCGGTGACCGCCCCGGTCGCGAGATCCGCGAACCGCTTGTCGAGACCGGCGAGCCACGTCGGCAGCGGGCGGCAGTCGTCATCTGTGAACGCGATCAGCTCAGTGCTGCACAGCTCGATGGCTCGATTGCGCGCGTTGTCCAGGCCCGGACGGCCCTCCACCACGTAGTCGAAGCCATATCGCTCCACGGCCTCCCGGCACGGTTTCGTCGGGGCGTTGTCGACGACCAGCACGCAGTCCGGCTTGGGGTCGAGATGGGCGACGGCGACCAGGCAGTGAGCGATGTGGTCGGGTCTGTCGCGGGTGCAGATGACCACGGTGGTCGTCAGGTGGGGCCACCCCTCGGATCCATTCGATTCGAGTCTGGACCGCAGCCTGTCGGCGAATTCCCGGACCCACAGTTCTTTCCACAAACTTGCACGGATATGGTCGGAAATCACCTGACCGCGGAGCACACCATCGGAACCCGGGTGGGCCAACTTCAGGGAGAGCCGATCGATCGGACGTCCGCCCCGCGTCACGATCGCGGTGACCCCGTCGAAACCGGATATCGCAACGTCACCGACCTCGTGGTCGAGATCGATTGTGACGACACGATGTCGCCTGGTCGGACGTTCATCCCTCTGTCCTGAAATGGTCAACGACGACGGCTCCTCTTGCGTGTCGGTTCGACGGTGCCGTACTCGCCCTCCGCTGCGACATGGACCGGTCCTCGACCCAGCGTATACCACTCCAAACCGTGCAAAACCCCGCCGAAAAACTGTTCAAGTTCGAAGCTCGCGAGACCTCTTGCGCCGTTATCGTCAACCGGCGGAATAAGGCGATATCAACCAATTGTGGAGCTCGGCGGGAGCTTTGTAGAAAACTCCTGGCGCCATGTCGAAGCGGCGGACCTGGGTTTCTGGTCGCGTGGCCCATGAGGGCAGCCATAAATAAAGGTTGAACGTTTCGTCAGGCGTATTAAAGGGAGACGTACCGAGATCATCGGCATCGCGCAACTCGGTCATCCCGAGGTCGATCCTCGTCAACGAAGACGCCAACGGCTGCCTATGACAGAGATCCAGCACACGACATCGATGGAGGCCGTCAGCGGGGACATTCCCCGTGATGTTCGGGCGGGTGACCCGACCGTGGAAGTCCGTCCGTACGGGCAACATCGCTCGATACTTGCGGTGACCGGTGACATCCTGCTGCCACCACTGCTTCTCACGGCGACCGCGCCTCTCGCAGGCTCGTTCGGGTTCGCCCACCATGCCGGGCAGCCGACCGGTGCGATGGACTCGATCGCCCTGTTGCCGGCCCTCCTCTCTCCCGTGCTCATGGGAGCGGTCGGCGGCTACGATCTCGGGCGAGCCGGCTGCGGAGCCAGCGTTCGCCGGGCCGGCCGTTTCGTGGCGGCATCCGCCATCCTTGTCTGGGTCTTCTGGCTCGCCGCTGCAGCAGTCGGGCGTCGGCCGGACCTGTCCCAACTCGCATGGCTGTGGCTCTTCCTGCCGATCGGCTGGCTCCTCATGCGAAGCGTCTTGACGAGGCCGTTCCGGCGGGCACCTGAACGTGTGCTTCTCGTCGGGTCCGGCGATGCGGCCGAACGCGTCGCCGCGAACGCCCGCCGATCAACTCGGCGCGTCGAGATCGTCGGGTGTATCGACGACGATCCGATGGTTCGACCGGCCGATCACCCGCCGGTTCTCGGGAGCCTCGACGATCTCGTGAGGGTGCTCGCGAGGGAGTCGGTCGAGCGGGTCGTCATCTGCTTCTCACGGCGGACCGACCTCGATCTGCGGGCGATCGTGATTCGGTGCGAGGCTCATGGAATCGCGGTCGACGTGGTCCCGCGCATGTTCGATCTCGTGCCGCCGCATCGCGACTCGGTTGGGCCCGTGCCCCTGGTCGGGTCCCGGGGTCGCCTTCCCAGCGTCGTCGAGCGGGCGGTCAAACGGGTCATCGACGTGACGGGGGGTGGGGTGCTGCTCGCGTTGACCTCGCCCTTGCTTGCGGCGGTGGCCATCGCAATCCTGCTCGACGACGGTCGCCCGTTCCTGTACCGGTCACGGCGCATCGGCCAGGACGGCCGCGCGTACGGGATGATCAAGTTCCGCACGATGTCCGTCGGCGCCGACCGCGACGAGGCAGCTCGCGTCGGCGCGCTGGTCGCGGGTGAACCCAAACCGGTTCGGGCGCCGCGTGTCACGCGGGTGGGCCGGGTACTTCGGCGGCTGAGCATCGACGAGCTTCCGCAGCTCGTCAACGTGATCCGCGGCGAGATGAGCCTGGTCGGTCCACGGCCGATCCTGGCAACCGAGGCGCACGGCGTCGCGAGCTGGCAGGCCACACGTCATGCCGTTCGGCCCGGGATGACGGGCCTGTGGCAGGTGTCAGGGCGGAGTGATCTGTCATGGGATGAGCGCATGCGCCTCGACTACACGTATTCGCGCCATTGGTCGCTGGCGACCGACCTCGTGATCATGGGTCGCACGGTGTCCGTGCTGCTCTCACGGTTAGGAGCCCACTGAATTGAAGAAGATCGTCGATCCGTTCAGCACGCACATTCGCTCGCCGGACGATCCGGTGGCTGTGCCCGCCGAGGTGGCCGGCGCTAACGGCAGAGCCCGAACCGCGTCGAGCGGGGACGGTGCGCCGCCAACCCCGGTCGGGAATCGCGAGGCCCGGAGCGAACAGCCGCGTACCCTCGGTGGTGCGATCCTGCGCCACCCGTTCCTCGTGCTGGTTCCCGCGATACTGGCGGTCGGCGCCGCAATCGCGCTGGGAATCACCCGCACCCCCGCCTATACCGCAGAAACACGGTTCACCGTCGGGCGGCTCGATGTCACGAGCCAGGCGATTCCCGGGGTCGTGGCGGCCAACCAGAGCCTTGCGGCCACGTACAGTCGGTTTGTCAGCGCCGAGGGCGTGGTCGATCCTGTTGCCGAGCAACTCGGGGTTCCGTCACGAACGGTGTCCCGGTCCCTCCGCGCGTCACCGATTCCCGAGAGCCCGATCATCCGCATCGAGGCCGAGGCGGGGACCGTCGACCAAGCGGTCCAGATGGCCAACATCGCCGGGAACGTCTTGACGTCGTATGTCCGAACGATCAACCAAGATGGCGTGGCACGCGGGCTGCTCAACCGTTTTCGCGCCGCGGCCGGCGTGGTCGCCGAAGCCGAGCTCGCTCGGGATGTCGCCCAGCGCCAGACGAACATCGCGTCGCAGCCAGCGACGCGCCTGGCCCTGGCGAACGCCACTGCGGAACTCGAAGTGGCGCGAATCCGGTTCGCCACCCTGCGCGACCAGGTCAACCAGGATGCCCAGAGCCGGGCGACGAGCAACTCGATCACTCGGCTGAACCAAGCGAGCGGCGCGGTGAGTGACCATGACGCGGTGATGCAGCGGCTGATCGTGGTCGGAGCGCTCGGCGGCCTCGCGTTGGGCGTGCTGCTGGCGCTGGCCCGTGACCGTCGTCGGCGGGAGCCGATTTCCACGTGATCGGAGCCATTGGCAGGCAGACGCGAGGACATCCGGTTCCGTACTGGATCGTCGGGACGGCGCTCGTGGGCCTCGCGGGCGCCTCGGCCGTCGGCGAGGAGGCTGCCGTCGCCTTCGAGCGTGTGATGGCGACGCTCGCGATCGGCTGCCTCCTCGTCATCGCCTGCAACGCCGATCCCGCGTGGCTCGGGGCATCTGCGATCGCCCTCACCCCGTTCTCGGGCAACTGGGACCTCCTGGGCGTTCCCATCCCGCTGGACCGTGTGCTCCTGCTCCTTGCGGCTGCGGTCGCGATCACACGCCACTTGGCCACCCCTCATCCGCGCGATCGAATGCTCCGGCCCGTTCACGCGCTGCTGGCAGCCGCCGCGATTGTCGCGCTGGTGTCGGCCGCGTGGGCCGGAAGCCTGGGCGATCACGACACCAGGTTCGCCCTGCTCGACCGCTACGGCCTGGTGCCCTTCGCGATGTTCGTCCTCGCACCGCTCATCTTCCCGGGCGCGCGCGAACGTGCGGTCCTGCTTGGCACCCTCGTCGTGACCGGTGCGTACCTCGGGCTGACGGCGGTCTCCGAGACGTTTGGCCTGGATGCCCTGGTGTGGCCCCGCTACATCCTCGACCCCGAGGTCGGGATTCACGCCGATCGAGCCCGCGGACCCTTCCTCGAAGCGGCTGCGAACGGTCTCGGGCTGTTCGCCTGCGGCGCGGCTGCCGCGGTGGCCCTTGCGACGTGGCGGAGGCCGCCGGCTCGCGCGACCGCGGCGCTCGTCATGGTCCTCTGTGCCGCCGGTCTGCTCTTCACCGTGACCCGTTCGGTCTGGTTGGGATCGGCAATCGCCATCGTCGTGGGACTGGTGGCGAGCCCTCGCGTCCGTCGCCACCTGGTGCCGGTATCGCTCGTCGTCGCGCTTGCGGTTGCGGCGACGTTTGCGCTCGTCCCGGCGTTCGCTGATCAGGCACGGGAACGCCAGGCCGATGAACGTCCGATTTGGGACCGGCAGAACCTGAACGCCGCGGGAGCGCGGATGATCATGGACCGGCCACTCATCGGTTTCGGTTTCGGTGCCGGCGGCCGTGAGGGCGTGGAGTTCGTCAGGCAGGCCGACGACATCCCGGTAACTGGAGTCGGCGTCGAGATCCACAACGTCTATCTGTCGCAGGCGGTCGATCTCGGAATCCCGGGCGCCATCCTGTGGGGTGTGGCAGTCATCTCGACTGTGGGGGTGGCGGCGGTTCGGCGCACCCGGCCCGAGCTCGAGCCGTGGCGGATCCTTCTGCTCGCGGTCGCAGTGCAGGGAGTGGTGGTGCAGAACCTCGTGCCGGGATCGTTCGTGTTCCCGATCCTCGTCACCTGGACGCTCGCGGGGATCATCGCCGGTACCCCGGACACGCGCGACGAGCGGGTTTCGTCGTGACGGGCCCGGCCTTCAGCATCATCATGCCGGCCTATGCGGCCGAGCGATTCATCCCCGATGCGATCGCATCGGTCGTCCGTCAGAGCCGCGACGACTGGGAGCTGCTCGTGGTGGACGACGGCTCGCCCCGTCCCCTTGCGACGGTCACGATTCCGTACATCGACGATCCCCGCGTGCGGCTGATCACCCAGGCGAACGCCGGTCCCGGGGCCGCCCGCAATCGCGCGGCTGCGGAGAGCAGCGGTCGGTACCTGACGATGCTCGACGCGGATGACATGCTGTTGCCCGACTATCTGGCGACGGTGGGTGCGGTGCTCGACACGTCCCCTGAGGTCGGCCTTGTCGGAACCGACGCCCACGTCCTGGTGGACCGCACCGGTCGGCTGCGTCGCCGAACCTACCTCCGCGGGCCTCGCGTCAACCCACCACGGCGCCCGGACCCGAGGCGGCACCTGGAGCGCCTCTTGCACCATTCGTTCATCCCCCCGACGGCCACGGTTCGCCGCGGGGTCTTCGACCGGGTCGGCGGGTACGACCCGGATCGGGAGTTGCCGGAAGACTGGGATCTGTTCATCCGCATCGCAGCGACTGGCGTGACAACACGGCTTTTACGCCAACCCCTCGCCGTCTACCGGATCGTGGACGATTCACGCTCTCGTCGGGGAGGAGTCCCACACCTGGACAAGGCGTGCGAGCTGACAGCTCTCAAGGCGCTTCGTGAGCTCAACCTGAACGCTGCAGAGCAGCGTTCGGCACGTTTCGTCGTGCGCGAGTCCCGGCGCCGGATGGCCCTTGCCCGCGCGCGCACGGCTCTTCGGGATGGCCGCGTGGGCAATGCCCGGGAGGCGGCGCGCGAGGCGTTTCGCGCCAGGCCGACGGTAAAGGGCGCCGTCGTGATCGTGGGGCTGCAAACCGTGCCGAGCGCGTTGCGGCGCTTTCACATCGTCAAAGGCGCGGCACGCGCCCGGATCGTCCCGCATGCCAGTCGGAGGTCCTCGCGTGGTCGCTGATCGCCGAGCCCAGCCGAAGTTCCGGAACAGGTGGGGACCGCCTGCGCGCAACCTCCGCTACCTGCCGCTGATGCTGCCATCTCGCCGACGAGCCGCCTACATCGGTTGGCTCGGGCACGCGAACGTCGGCGACGAGGCCGTGTTCGCGGCGTACCGTCTCGCCTTTCCAGACCTCCGGCTGGTGGCCGTGCCACGCTCGGGGCGGCTCTTGGAACGGCTCCAACGGTTTGCGCCGGGGGCGCCGTTCGGCGCGGTCCTGCTGGGCGGGGGGACGCTCATCGGCCACGAGGAGTTTCGGCGCCCCTTGGATCTT
>JBKKDD010000183.1:0-7483 GCA_046708705.1 Miltoncostaeaceae bacterium
CTCACGCGTCGACAGCAGGGGGTAGGCGGCGAACGAGAGCCCCAGGTGCAGCGGCGCGGGGAGCCGCGACGCCCGCAGCGCCCCCGACCGGCCCGCCCGGTCGCGCACCGGGACGTCCAGCGCGGGCTGGAGCGTGGTGTCGTCCCAGGCCCCGACCAGCCGCAAGAACGCGATGTAGGCGTGGCAGCAGCCGAGGAACACATGCTGGCCGTTGTCCACCTCGGTGCCGGTGTCCTCGTCGACGAAGCTGTAGGCCCGGCCACCCAGGAACGGGCGGCGCTCCACCAGCGTCACCTCCGCGCCCAGCAGCACCGCCTCGCACGCGGCCGCCATCCCGGCGAGGCCCCCGCCGCACACCACGACCCTCGGTCGGCTCATCCGGGCCTGAGCGACTTCTGCCCCATCAGCGCGAGCTTGCGCGGGGTCGACAGCGCGACCCGCCCGCTCAGCACGTCGTAGTCGCGCGCCTCGATCTCGTGGAGGATCGCCTGGTAGAGGCCGCCCAGCATCGACACGCACGCCCGCGCCCGTCGGTCGAGCAGCGGCAGCAGCGCCTCGCCCGCCACGAAGTACGCACGCGCCCGCGCGCCCTGGGCGCGCAGCAGCGCGCGGATCTGCGGGGTAGTCACGCCCGCCAGGATGTCCGCGTCGCTGACTCCGTGCGCGGCCATCTCGTCCTGCGGCAGATAGATGCGATCGCGCTCAGCGTCCTCGGCGACGTCGCGCATGATGTTGACGATCTGCATGCCGACGCCCAGGTCGGCGGCGTGGCCCGGCGCGGCGGGATCGGTGAAGCCGAAGATGTGGAGGCTGATCAGGCCGACCGCACCCGCCACGCGGTCGCAGTAGCGCACGAGCTCGGCGAAGTCGGCGTACCGGGTCGTGGTCAGGTCCATCGCGACCCCGTCGATCAGCGCGTCGAAGTGTCGCCGGGGCACGTCGAACCTGGCGACCGTGTCGGCGAGCGCGACCAGCACCGCGTCGTCGCCCGGCGTCCCGGTGTAGACCGCGTCGAGCTCGCGGCGAAGCTCCGCCACCGCGTCCTGCTTCGCTGCCGCCGATCCCTCGTCGTCCACCGCGTCGTCGGCGCGGCGGCTGAAGGCATAGGCCGCGTAGATGGCCGCCCGCCTGGGGTTCGGCAGGAACACGAACCCGTAGTAGAAGTTGCGGGCGGCCGCGCGCGTGATGGAGCGGCAGCGCTCGTAGGCGGTCTCGACGGTCATCGGGCTCCTCGAAGCATGCCGAGCAGGACGTCGGCCGCGATGTGCGCGCGCCCAAGCCTGCCCGGCGCGGGCCGCCGGCCCAGGGTGTCGTAGTCCTGTCGCGCGATCGCGTCGCACAGCGCGAGGCCGCCCGCGGTGAACATTCGCAGGTCCGGGCGCGCGCGCCAGGTCACCGTCGCCGCCAGCGGCGCGCCCCCGATCAGCTCGGCCCGCGCCCGCGCCACCTGGAACGCGATCAGCGCGCGCGTCGCCTGGTTCGCGCTCGGCAGGGCCAGGTCCGCCTCGCCGACCCCGAAGCGCGCCATGTCCTCGGCGGGCAGGTAAACGCGGTCGTTGTCGCACAGATCCCGGCGGATGTCCTGCCAGAAGTTGACCAGTTGCAGGCCGGTGCACGTCCGGTCGGCCAGCGCGATCCGCCCCGCGTCGCGATGCCCCAGCACCGCCAGCACCATCTGCCCCACCGGCGTCGCGGAGTGGGCGCAGTACTCCACGAGCTCCTCGTGGGTCTCCCAGCGGCGCCGCCGCTGGTCGATGCGGTTGGCCTCCACCAGGCGCAGGAACGGATCCGGGTCCATGGCGTGGCTGCGCACGGTGACGGCAAGCGCACGCAGCCGCGGGTCGTGCGGCGTGCCCTCCCAGCAGCTGTGCAGGTCCAGCTCGAACCGATCGAGCGCCGCGAGGCGATCGCCCGTCGCCGCGTCACCGATGTCGTCGACGCCGCGGCAGAAGGCATAGATCGTGCGCAGATCGGCGCGCAGCCGGGGCGGCAAGAGCGCAAACGCCACGGGGAAGTTCTCGTCGTGGCGGCGGGTGACCCGGCGCGCCACGCGCCGGGCGTCGGCGACGGACGTGCTCACGGCGCGACGTACCGCCCCAGCGCCGCGAGCGGGAAGTACAAGCGGTAGTAGTGGTACTTGATCATGAAGTCCCCCGGGAACCCTGTGCCCGTGAACGCGGCCTCGTGCCATTCGCCGTCGGGTGTCTGGTGCTCCACGAGCCACCGTATCCCACCGGCCAGGGCGTCGTGGCGCGGATCGACCGCCATGAGCCCCAGGAGCGCCCACGCGGTCTGCGACGCGGTCGAGTCGCCACGGCCGACCCACGCCGGATCCCAGTAGCTCTCGATGCGCTCGCCCCAGCCGCCGTCGGGGTTCTGGCAGCCCGCCAGCCAGTCCGCCGCGCGGCGCAGGTACGGCGCGGCCGGGTCCTCGCCGACGGCCACGAGCCCGGGCAGCACCGCGCCGGTCCCGTAGATGTGGTTGACGCCCCACCGGCCCCACCACGAGCCGTCGGGCCGCTGCGCGTCGCGCAGGTAGTCGACGCCGCGCCGGATCGCCGGGTGGTCGCGGGGCAGGCGGGCCGCCGCGAGCGCCTCCAAGATGTGCGCGGTCACGTCCTCGGTGGGCCAGTCGAGCACCTCGCCGAAGTCGCAGACGGGAAGCTGCGCCACGATCCGCCGGTCGTTGTCCACGTCGAACGAGCCCCACCCCCCGTTGCTGCTCTGCATCGTCAGGAGCCAGTCCACGCCGCGGCGGATGGCCGGGTCGTCGGCCGCCACGCCCGCCTTGCGCAGGGCCAGGATGACCTCGGCGGTGTCGTCGGTGTCCGGATACCACTCGTTCGCGATCTCGAACGACCAGCCGCCCGGACGCCCGCGCCGCGGGATCGCGTACCAGTCGCCGGTGCGCGTGATCTCCTTGCTCCGCATCCACGCCACCGCGCGGGCAACGGCCGGGTCGTCGTCGCGCAGCCCGCAGTCGGCCAGGGCCACCGTGGCCAGGCACGTGTCCCACACCGGCGAGACGCACCCCTGCATCCGCAGCCGCTCCCCGTCCTCGATGACGAAGCTCTGTAGACCGTCCAGCCCGCGTCGCATGGCCGGGTGATCCAGAGGGTGGCCCAGCGCGTGCAGCGCGATCAGCGAGTAGACCCACGGCGGCTGGATGCCGCCCCAGGAGCCGTCGGCCTCCTGGCGCTCCAGGATCCACGACGCGATGCGCCGGTAGGCGGCCTCGGTGATCCGCCGTGGCCCCCAGCGACCCCAGGCTCGCGCGAGCGGCAGCGCCGCCCGGAATACCCGTGTCCACGGGCCCGGCGTGCGCGGCGGCGGTCCCGGGACTGAGCCCGGCTCCTCCACGTACAGCTCGTCGATCCCGACCCCCTGCGGGTACGTCGGGTGCGTGGACAGCACCACCATCAGCGCCACGAACGTCTGGCGCGCCCAGCAGGCGAACCGGTAGATCGACAGCGGCGCTTGCGGCGGCAGGAAGATCAGCTCGGGCGGCAGGTACGGCAGGGACCGCCAGGGGTGGCACCCCAGGACCGCCAGCCACAAGCGCGTGAAGAACCGCGCGCGGTTGGCCCCGCCCAGGGAGCGCACCAGGTCGCGCGTGCGCAGCATGCGCGGGTCGTCGACAGGGACGCCGCACAGGCGCAGCGCGACGTAGGCCTCGACCGCCACCGACAGGTCCGGCGGTCCGCCGAACCACACCGGCCAGCTGCCGTCCTCGCGCTGGGTCGCCACGAGCTCCGCGGCGGCCTTGGCCAGCGTGGCCTGGTCGGCACGCCCGAACACGCGCAGGACGAACACGTGCTCGGCGGTCATCGTCGCGTTGGACTCGAGCTCGCCCCACCACGCGCCGTCCGGGCGCTGCAGCTCCAAGAGGCGGCGTCGCCCGCGCACCATCGCGGTGACGGCCGCCGGGCGCAGATCGGCGGCGGTCGTCGTCACGGCTGTACCCCGGCCGGGGCGCCGTGGACAGTCGGCCGCAGGTCGCGCCATTCGTCCACCGCGGCGCGCAGCGCGTCGGTGACGCTCGACTGGGGCAGGCCCAGCTCGGCGATGGCGCGTCGCGACGAGAAGAACATCCGCGACTTTGCCATCAGCGCCCCGTCCAGCGGCGCGAACGGCTCGCGCCGGAGCACGCGCGCCTCGACGAGCTCGGACACGGCGGCGACGCCGACGGCGACCGCATGGGGGATGCGACGCCGCGGCGCGGCGACCCCGCTGATGCGGCCGAGCTCCTGCACGATCTCCAGCAGCGTCATGTCGCGGTTGCCCAGGATGTAGCGACGGCCCGGGGCGCCGTGCGCGAGCGCGAGCCGGTGCCCGGCGGCGACATCGCGCACGTCCACCAGGTTCAGGCCCGTGTCGATGTAGGCGCGCATCCGCCCGCGGAGAAAGTCACGGATGATGCGCCCGGTCGGGGTGGGCCGCCAGTCGCCCGGTCCCACCGGGGCGCTCGGGTTGACCACCGTCGCCCACAGGCCCTCGCGCGCCGCCTGCATCACCATCATCTCGGACGCCAGCTTGGACCGCTTGTAGGCGCCGATCATCGACGCGGGGTCGAGCGGGGTGTCCTCGTCGCCCGGCTCTCCGCCGGCGGGGATGCCGATGGTGGCGACCGACGAGGTGTGGACCAGGCGGGCGCCTGCGGCGCGTGCGGCCGCGATCGCGTTGGCGGTGCCGGCGGTGTTGACGTGCTCGATCTCGCGGGCGCGGTGGCGGGCGAGCGAGTACACGGCGGCGACGTGGAAGATCGCGTCGCACCCCGCCGCTGCACGCAGGACCGCCTCGGCGTCCATGATGTCGCCGACCCGCGGCTCGACGTCGGCGTCCCACCGGCCGCCGGACATCGTCGCGGGGCGCACCAGGCCGCGCACGCTCCAGCCGGCGTCGAGCAGCTCGCGGGCGACGTGGGCGCCGATGAACCCGGTCACCCCGGTCACCAGCGCGGTGCTCACGCCCCGAGCCTCCTGAGCAGCGTGTCGAGCGCGTCCGCCATCGCCGGGCCGGCACGCCGGGCGGACCGTCCGAGTCGCACGAGCCGGGGAATCTCACGCGGATGTCCCAGGGCGAAGCGGGTGAGCGCCGCGCGGTCGGGGCGGCCCAGGTGATCGAGCATCGCCACGATGTCCGGGATCCGGTCGCGGAAGCGGTCGGTGACGGCGCGGATCGCGATGAACGGGACGTCGGCAACTTGGGCCGCACGCGCCAGCGACGCGCTCTCCAGATCGACGGCCAGCCCCCGCAACGCAGCGCGGTCGGCGGGCATGCGCGCGACGTCCGTCGCGCTGACGAGCGTGCCACGCCGGCCCTCGGCGGCGGCGAGCATGAGTGCGTCGGCGGGAAACTCGTCGCCGGTGTTCTCGTGGACGACCCGGTCGGCGACGACGACGTCGCCTGCCGCCAGCCGCGGCACGAGGGCGCCGCAGAAGCCGGTCGCGATCATCGCGCGGAGCGGGCGTTCCGTCAGGCGTGCGCCCAGGGCCGCGGCCGCCTCGGCGCCCATGCCGCTGACGTGGATCTCGATGCCGGGCCGCGCCAGCCCGGCGAGCGCGCGGCGCTCGATCTCGAGCGCGCAGACGACGGCGATGGGGTCACGGGACGTGACCACCCACTACCCGCGGGCGAGCGCGAGAAGATCCTTGGGGTGCGTGAACGCCTCCAGGATCGTGGTGGCCTCATATCCGCAGTGCATCAGGCAGTTGGCGCAGCGGGGGTCGCGGTCCGTGCCGTACGCCTCCCAGTCGGTGCCCTCGTAGAGCTCCTTGAGGCTGCCGACGTGCGCGTCGGCCAGCAGGTAGCACGGGCTGCGCCAGCCCTTGACCGTGTACGTCGGCATCGACCAGGCCGAGCAGCGGTACTCGCGCTTGCCTTGCAGGAACTCGTGGAAGAGCGGGTTGTTATAGAACGGCACGTCCATGCCGTCGCACAGGTCGTGCACCTCGCTGTAGAGCGCCTGCGCCTCCGTGCGGGCCAGGAACTGGTCGCGATCCGCGGTGACCGACTCGTAGTCGAACCCCGGCGAGGTGATGCACCCCTCAACGCCCATGTCTTTGAGGAAGGCGAACAGCTCCACGTACTCCGTGGCGGGGGTCCCCCGGAAGATCGTGGTGTTGGTGCAGACGCGGTAGCCGCGGTCGATCGCCTCGCGCATCATCGCCGTGGCTTTGACGAACACCCCGTCACGGTCGACGGCGTGGTCGTGGACCGCTTGCATGCCGTCGATGTGGACCACGAACGCGAAGCGGTTGGACGGCGGAATTCGGCCGAACGCGCGATCCATCAGCAGGCCGTTGGTGCAGAGGTACACGAATCGCCCCTGCGCCGTGATGCCGTTGACGATCTGGTCGATCTGCTTGTGGATCAGTGGCTCGCCACCGGGGATGTTGACGATCGGGGCGCCCGCCTCCTCGGCCACGCGCAGGCACTCCTCGACGCTCAGGCGCAGGTGGAACACGTCGTCGTACTCGCGGATGCGCCCGCAGCCGTGGCAGGCCAGGTTGCACAGCTCGAGCGGCTCCAGCATGAGCGTGAACGGGAACATCTCGCTGCGCCCGATCAACCGCTTCCTGATCAGGTACGTCGCCATCCCCATCTCCAGCGCAATCGGGCGTTTCGGCACGGCGGTCCTCAGTTTCTGGGAGGTACGGCATCACGGCTCACACGGACCAGATGCGGCGTGTCGGTCAGGTCCGTCACGTTCGCGGCGCCGATGCAGAACATAGCGATCCGGAGCCCCTCGATGATACCCCGCAGGCGCTCGTCGACGGCACGGCGCGAGACCACCGCCGCCTTGAGCAGCGGGGCCGCGAACCCGACCGCGTCGGCCCCGAGCGCCAGGCACTTGGCCGCGTCCAGCCCCGTGCGCACGCCGCCCGACGCGATCACGAGCCCGTCGGGGAACCCCCGGCGACAACCGACGACGGCGTCGGCCGTGGGGATGCCCCACTCACGGAACTCCTCGGCCACCCGCACCATCACGGGGTCGTCCATGCGCCGCCGCTCGACCTCGCCCCAGTTGGTGCCGCCCGCGCCCGCGACGTCGATGCCCGCCACGCCGGTCGCGGCCAGGCGCGCCGCGATGTTCTCGGCGATGCCCCAGCCGACCTCCTTGACGATGACGGGGACGTCGACGGCGGTCGCCACCTCGCCGATGCGGTCGACGAGACCGGCGAACCTGGCCGTGCCCTCGGGCTGCAGCGCCTCCTGGAGCGGGTTGACGTGGATCACCAGCGCGTCGGCCTGGATCATCCTGACGACGGCGTGGCAGCGCGCGACTCCGTCGGCGGCGGCGAGCTGCGCCGCCCCGAGGTTGGCCAGCAGGGGCACGTCGGGGGCCAGCTCGCGCACCTGGAACGTCTCCTCCAGCGACGGGTCGTCCAGCGCCGCGCGCGGGGAGCCGCCGCCGATCGCGACGCCCCCCTGCTGCGCCGCCGCCCCCAGGATCCGGTTGATAAGCCCGCCCATGGCAACC
>JBKKDD010000184.1:0-4162 GCA_046708705.1 Miltoncostaeaceae bacterium
CCGCCCATGCGGTCCAGGCTCTGCTCGTTTGCCAGCGCGTGGATGACGATGCCGGCCGCAAGGAACAGCAGCGCCTTGAAGAACGCGTGCGTCAGGAAATGGAACATCCCCGACGAGTACGCCCCCAGTCCCGCGCCCATGATCATGTAGCCGATCTGGCTGACGGTGCTCCACGCGAGCACCCGCTTGATGTCCTCCTGTGCGATCGCGATGGTGGCCGCCATGACCAGGGTGACGCAGCCGACGACAGCGACGATGTCCATGGCGACCGGCGCCAGCTCGTACAGCACGTGGGTGCGCACGATCAGGTAGACGCCCGCGGTGACCATGGTGGCGGCGTGGATCAGCGCGCTGACCGGAGTGGGGCCCTCCATCGCGTCGGGCAGCCACGTGTGCAGCGGCACCTGCGCGCTCTTGGCCGCGGCGCCGACGAACAAGAGCAGCGCGATCGCCACCGCGACGCCGCTGCCGGAGGCGATGCCCTCGGGCGCCTGGGCGAACACCTGGGTGTAGTCGAGCGTGCCGAGCTCCCGTACCAGCAGGAACGCCGCGATGATCATGCCGACGTCGCCGATCACGTTGATCACGAACGCCTTCTTGGCCGCCGCGACCGCGATCGGCCGGTCGTAGTAAAAGCCGATCAGCAGGTAGCTCGCCAGGCCCACGAATGCCCAGCCGACGATCAGGAAGATGAAGTTGGCGGCCTCCACCAGCAGCAGCATCGAGAACACGAAGAAGTTCATCTCGGCGAAGAACCGCCGGTAGCCGCCCTCGTGGTCCATGTACTCGGTCGAGTAGACGTTGATCAGAAAGCCCACGCCGGTGATCACGAGCATCATCATCACCGAGAGCTGGTCGATCCGGATCGCCAGGTCCACCTGCACGCCGCCGATGTCGATCCACTCCCACAGGCGCGAGACGTGGACCCGCTCCTCGGCGTCGTCGCCCAGCAGGCCGACGAAGATGGCGACGGTCAGGACGAACGCGAGCCCGATCGACCCGCAGCCGATCAGCCGCGTCAGCCGCTTGGGCGGCTCGGTGGTTCCGAACGACGCCAGGATCAGCGCGCCCACCAGCGGCAACGCCAGCACGATCCAGCCCAGGACGCCGCTCATCCGCGAAGCTCCGTCATCTCGTCCACGTCGAGCGCGCCGCGGGAGCGGAACACCGCCACCACCAGGCCCAGCCCGATCACGACCTCGGCCGCGGCGACGACCATCACGATCAGTGCGAAGATCTGCCCGCTCGTGTCGTTCCAGTAGCGGCTGAACCCGACCAGCGCGACGTTGCCGGCGTTCAGCATCAGCTCCACCGCCAGCAGGAGCAGCAACGGGTTGCGCCGTGTCATCACGCCGAACAGGCCGAGCGCCATCAGCGTGCCCGACACCGCCAGGTAGAAGCCCAGGGGGACACCGCTCATCGGCCGCGCTCCGCGAGCACCGCGCGCTTGGCCAAAAGCACCGCGCCCACCGCCGCGACCAGGAGCACCAGCGACGTCACCTCGAACGGCAGCAGGTGCTCACGCAGGAACGACTCGCCGATGGCCTGGGGGCTGCCGATGTCGTCCACCGGACGCGGCTCGTCGCCGATGCCGGGGAGCTCGCTCGACAGGAGCACGATGCCGATCATGCCGCTCAGCGCCAGGATCACGATCCAGGTGAACACCTCGTAGCGCGCCAGCCGGTCAGGCGATCCCTGCACCCGCTCGCCCAGGTAGGCCAGCACGAACAAGAACAGCGTCACGATCGCGCCCGCGTAGACGATGATCTGCACGAACGCCACGAACGGCGCGGCCTGCAGCAAAAACAGCACCGCCACCGAGATCAGCGTGCCGATCAGCGCGACCGCCGCGCGGAACGCGTTGCCCAGCGTCACCACCAGCACGCCGCAGCCGATGGCGCCCGCCGCGGCGAGCCCGAATGCGATCTGCTCGCCCATCAGATCTCTTGGTCCGGGTCGGCGCGGGGCGATCTTGGGGTGCGGCGCCAGCAGCATGTCCTTGGTGTAGACCAGGTCGCGCGGCCGGTTGTACTCACTCATCTCGTACTCGGCCTCCAGCGTGATCGCGTCGAAGGGGCACGCCACCTCGCAGTAACCGCAAAAGATGCAGCGCGACATGTTGATCTCGTAGATGCGGGCGAAGCGCTCGCCGGCCGACACGCGGTTGTCGGGCGTGTTCTCCTCGGCCACCACGCGGATGCAGTCGGCGGGACACGCCGCGGCGCACAGCGAGCAGCCGACGCACTTCTCCAGGCCGTTGTCGAACTTCCACAGCCGGTGACGGCCCCGAAACCGCGTGTGCACGGGGGTCTTTCGCTCCGGGTAGCTGATGGTCTCGGGCGCGGTCAGCATCGTCCTGAACGTGACGCCGAATCCCTTGAGTGTGGCTTGAATGCTCATCGAATTTTCATACGCCGCCTCCAACACGGCTCTTAGTCGGCCTCTTCGCCACCGACTCCAATGATTGGAGCCGGCGGTGGCTCAATTGTCGGCGGCGGCTAAATTCAAAGCACCCAGCCGCGCGAGGCGATTGAGCGGCCGGGACGGCCGCGAATAGGCCGCCCAAGTGCCGTGGTGAGCGCGGCGAATGGATCGCCATCAGTCGTGGAACCAGATGCCCACGACGATCGCCGTGACCAGCAGGTTGAGCGTGGACAGGGGCAAGAGCAGCTTCCAGCCGAGCTTCATCAACCGGTCGTAGCGCAGCCGCGGCAGCGTCGCGCGAAACCAGATGAACAGCAGCACCAGGCCGAACGCCTTGAGCGCGAGCCACAGCGGTCCTGGCAGCCACGGTCCGCTGAACCCGCCCAAAAACAGCGTGGCGCCGAGCCCGGCCACGATCACCATGTTCAGGTACTCCGCCATGGCGAACGCGGCGAACTTCATGCCGCCGTACTCGGTGTGGTAGCCGGCGACCAGCTCGCTCTCGGCCTCGGGCAGGTCGAACGGCGGCCGGTTGGTCTCGGCCGTGCCCGCGATCAGGAAGATCACGAACCCGACCGGCTGCAGCACGATGTACCAGGCGGTGTCGGCCTGCGCGTGGACGATGTCCACGAGCGACAGGCTCTGCGACAGCATCAGCACGCCCACGACCGACAACCCCATCGCGACCTCGTACGAGACGAGCTGCGCCGCGGTGCGCGCCGCGCCCAGCAGCGAGTACTTGTTGCCGCTCGCGTACCCGCCCAAGATCAGCCCGTAGAAGCCCAGGCCCGACAATGCGAACACGAACAGCAGGCCGACATCCAGGTCGGCGCCGACGAAGTTGACCTGGTGGCCCCACCAGGTGGTGGGGTCGCCGAA
This sequence comes from Miltoncostaeaceae bacterium, assembly GCA_046708705.1. Lineage (GTDB taxonomy): Bacteria > Actinomycetota > Thermoleophilia > Miltoncostaeales > Miltoncostaeaceae > CALMEC01. Next base: position 3,304 of record JBKKDD010000184.1, read on the forward strand.
CGGGATGATCACGATCGCCGAGATCGCCGCGAACACCGAGATCACCGGGGCGAGCTGGAACAGGATCTTGTTGGCGCCCGCCGGCGTGAAGTCCTCCTTGAACACGAGCTTGACCACGTCGGCCGCCGGCTGCAGGAACCCGAACAGGCCGGTGCGGTTGGGCCCGTAGCGGGCCTGCATGCGCCCGATCAGCTTGCGCTCCAAGAGCACCAGGTACGCGAACGCCGTCACGACCACGAACACCAGCACCGCGGCCTTGATCACGATCGTCAGGAAGGCTTCCTGCACCATCAGCCGCTCGCCTCGATCCGGACGCGGACCGGGCCGTGGTCGACCGCGCGCAGGCCCCCGGAGCCGACGGCCGGCGGGCCGGCGGCGACGAACGCGGCCCCCTCGGGCACCCCGGCGTCGACGATGACGTCGAGCTCGCAGCTGCCGTGGGGCGAGCGCACGGTGACGCGCTGCCCGGCCGAGACCCCCAGGGCGCTGGCCTCGCCGGGCGCGACGGTCACGCTCGCGGCGGTGCGCACGGCGGCCAGCGCGTCGGACTGCCAACTGGTCGCGTCGCCGAAGATCTGGGCGGTGGTGACCAGGACGAGCCCCTCACCCTCCGCCTCCCGGTGCGCGACGGCGCCCGCGGGCACCTCGCCCGCCTCGGCGCCGATGACCTGGCCCTCGGTGCCGAGGGTGCCGTAGCTCAGGCCCGCCAGGGGCGCATGGGCCGCGGCCGCCGCGTCAAACGCCTGCGCTGGGGTGCGCCACGGCAGCGGTTTCCCCACGCGGTGGCTCAGCGCGATCAGAAGCTCCCAGGCCGCGGCCGCGCCCTCGGGCCCGATCGCGCCGGGGCGAAGCCGCTGCG
>JBKKDD010000185.1:0-11094 GCA_046708705.1 Miltoncostaeaceae bacterium
TCATCGCCAGCACCATCTTGCGGCCGGTGCGGTCCTCCAGGCGAAACTGCTCGGACAGGCCGTAGCGCCCGGTTTGCTCCCAGATCTCCGCCGGGTGCAGCACGGGCATGAAGATCTCCTGCGCCCCGATGCGGTCCATCTCCTCGCGGATGATCGAATCGACCCGTTTAATGACGCGCAGGCCGAGAGGCATGATCGAGTAGAGGCCCGAGGCCAGTTGACGCACCAGCCCGGCGCGCACCATGAGCTTGTGGCTGATCGCCTCGGCGTCCGCCGGAGCGTCACGCAGCGTCGGCCAGAACCGGCCGGTCAACCGCCACGAGCCGCGCCGCGGCGCGGTCGCCATCACCCAGTCGTCTGCAGGACCGTCATCGTCGCTCATCGGCCGGGCACGCTAGCAGCGCCGCCCGACGCGAGCGCGAACGTGCGCTCGACATACTCCTCGACCATCGCCATGAAATCGTCCGCCAGCGTGGGACCGTCCAGCGTGGTGACCTTCTCGCCGTCGACGTACACGGGCGCGCGCGGCTGCTCCCCGGTGCCGGGCAGGCTGATGCCGATGTCGGCCGCGCGGCTCTCGCCGGGGCCGTTGACGATGCACCCCAACACCGCGACCTTCAGCGTCGCGGCGCCGGGGCGCTCGATCCGCCACACCGCCATCCGCTCGTCCAGGCGCGCCTCGATGCGCTGGGCGAGATCCTGGAAGACCGTGCTCGTCGTGCGTCCACACCCGGGGCAGGCGGTGACCTCGGGCCGGAACGACCGCAGCCCCAGGCTTTGCACCAGGTCCAGGCACACGCGGACCTCGAGCGTGCGGTCCCCGCCCGGCTCGGGGGTGAGCGAGGCGCGGATCGTGTCGCCGATCCCGTCCTGCAGCAGGATGGCAAGCGCCGCGCTCGTGGCGACGATGCCCTTACTGGACATGCCCGCCTCGGTCAGGCCCAGGTGCAGGGGGTAGTCGCACTGCGTCGCCAGATCCCGGTACACGGCGACCATGTCCTGCAGGCGGCTCGCCTTACACGACAGCACGATCGCGTCGTGGGCCAACCCCAGCTCCTCGGCGGCCTCTGCCGAGCGCAGGGCGCTCGCCACCATGGCGCGGCGCACGACCACGTCGGCGCCCTCGGACTCGGCCAGCGCGGCGTTGACCTCCATCAGGTCGTCGACCAGCTCTGGATCGAGCGAGCCGGCGTTGACGCCGATGCGCACCGGCTTGCCGTAGTCGATCGCCGCGCGGACGATCGCCGCGAAGTTGTCGTCGTGGCGCGCCCCGCGGCCGACGTTGCCGGGGTTGATGCGGTACTTGTCGAGCGCAGCGGCGGCGTCGGGGAACTCGCGCAGCAGGGTGTGCCCGTTGTAGTGGAAGTCGCCGACGATCGGGACCTCGACGCCGTGGTCGTCGCGCAGACGGGCCCGCACCTCGGCGACCTTGGCGGCGGCGGCGCGGTTGTTGACGGTGATGCGGACGATCTCGGAGCCGGCCTCGGCGAGCTCTGCGATCTGCCGCGCGGTGCTGGGAGCGTCGGCCGTGTCGGTGTTGGTCATCGACTGGATGACGACCGGCGCCCCGCCACCGACCTGCACGCCGCCGATCAGACAGCCGACGCTGGTGCGGCTCACGGCCTGAAGCCCTCGCCGGTCAGCCGCCCGATGTCGTTGTTGAGCGCGTAGACGAACAACACGGCTACGAGCGCGATGCCCACGACGGACGCGCGCTGATAGACGGCGATGTTCATGCGTTTGCCGCGAATTCGCTCGAACAGGGCGAAGACGATGTGCCCGCCGTCCAGCGGGAGCAGCGGGATCAGGTTCATGATCGCCAGGATCAGGCTGATCAGCCCGACGAACCGCAGGATCACGCCGAGGCCCTCTTGGGCGAACTCGTTGTAGGTCGCGCCGATGCCGATCGGGCTCGAGACCTGCTTGCGCGTCTCCTCGTCGACGAAGAGCTTGCCGAGGCCCTTGATCTGCTCCTTCGTGACGAAGCCGGTGAAGTCGATGGACTCCCGCAGGCCATCCGCGAAGCCGAGCTGCAGGTCCTCGACCCGGCGCGGCTCGAAGCGGAAGCCGAGCCTGCCGATGGAGGCGTCCTCGGGCGCCGGAACCAGCGGCGGCGTGGTGACCGAAATCCGCTCGCCGGTGCGCTCGATCACCAGCTGGACCGGCTTGTCGACGTTGGACTGCAGCTCGCGGATGGCGGGGGCGGGATCGTCGCCGCGCGCCGCGACGCCGTTGACGGACACGATGCGATCCCCGGGAAGCAGCCCGACCGCCTGCGCGGGGCTGTTGGCCTCGACGCGCTCCACCGTGTTGCGCTGCCCGTCGAACTGCGGCATCCCCACCCAGAACGCCGCCGCGAACGCGAGCACGGCGATGATGACGTTGGCGCCCGGACCGGCCAGGATCGTCGCCACCTTGCGCGGCGTGGTGGCGTTGCAGTACGCGCGCGCCTGGACCTCCAGCGGCAGCGGCGTCTCGCTCAGCACGGCGTTGGTCTGCGGATCGTACGTCCGCTCGACCAGTTCCTCGCGGGTCATCCCGGTGATCTTGACGTAGCCGCCCACGGGGATCCAGCCGAAGCGATACTCGGTCTCGCCGCGGGTGAACGACCACAGCGGCTTGCCGAAGAAGATCGAAAAGCGCTCCACGCGCATTCCGCAGAGCTTGGCGACGATCATGTGCCCGGCCTCGTGGAGCACGATCAGCACGATCATGATCAGGACGAACACCGCGATGTTGACGCCACTCATGCGCGTACCGCCATCAGGTCGGCGACGTGACGGCGTGCGGCGTCGTCCGCGGCGACCACCGCCTCGAGCGAGTCGGCGGGAGCCGCCGCAACGCCGGACAGGGCGCCGTCGACGAGGGCCGCGATGTCGGTGAAGCGGATGCGCCCGTCCAGGAACGCGGCCACGGCGACCTCGTTGGCGGCGTTGAGGATGGCGGGGGCGGTCCCCCCCGCCCTGCCCGCGGTCCGGGCGAGCGGCAGGCACCGGAACGTCTGCTCGTCCACCTGGCCGAACTCGAGGGCGCGATCGGACAGGTCCGCCGGCGCCGACGGCGGCGGCGGGTCGGGCCACCGCAGCGCGAAGCCGATCGGCACGCGCATGTCGGGCGGGCCGGCGTGCATGAGCACGCTGCCGTCGTCCAGGCGGAGCATCGCGTGGACGAACGACTGCGGGTGCAGCGACACCTCGATGTCGTCGTAGTCCAGGCCGAACAGGTGATGCGCTTCGATGATCTCGAGTCCCTTGTTCATCAGCGTTGCCGAGTCGATCGTGATCTTGGCGCCCATGCGCCAGGTCGGATGCGCCAGCGCCTCCGCGACGCTCACGTCCTGGAGCTCGTCGTGGGTGCGCCCGCGGAACGGGCCGCCGGATGCGGTCAGCACTGCGCGCCGCACACGCGCGCGCGGAACGCCGGCCATCAGTTGGAAGAGCGCGGAGTGCTCGGAGTCGATGGGGATCAGCACGGCGCCCGTCCTGGCGCGGGCGGCCGCGACGAGTTCGCCGCCGACGACCAGGCTCTCCTTGTTGGCGAGGGCGACACCGATTCCGCGCTCGAGCGCCGCCAGCGTCGGGCGTAGCCCCGCGGCGCCGACGAGCCCGTTGAGCACCAGGTCCGGTGCAGTGGCGTCGATCAGCCCGGCCAGGTCGGCGTCATGGGCGACGCTGCCGCCCCCGACCGCCGCCGTCGTGGCGCCGATGCCGAACGCATCGGCCTGCGCCAGCATCTCGCCGACCCGGCTCCCACACGCGAGCCCGCAGGCGATCAGGTCGTCGGCGCGGTCGATCACGTCGAGGGCCTGCACACCGATTGACCCGGTCGACCCGAGGACGAGGATCCGCTTCACACCTGGATGGTAGCGGGACCCCGAGAAGACCCGCCGCGCGCTCGGTGCGCGTGGCAGTCGTGCGCGACGATGGCGCCAATGCTGTGCCAGCGAGCCTCCCTCCGCGGCTAGACGATCAAGACGGTGGCGAAGTACCCGGCGGCGGCGGTGAAGAGCATCGCGTCGAAGCGGTCCAGGACCCCGCCATGCGCGCCGAGCAGGCGCCCCGAGTCCTTGATGTCGATGTCGCGTTTCATCATCGACTCGAACAGGTCGCCCAGGTAGGCGAACCCGCACAGGATCACGCCCAACGCGAGCGACTCGAGGTGCCCGATCCAGTCCATGTAGAGCCCGGCGATCCACACGGCGAGCGTGCCCCCGATGACGCCTCCGGCGAACCCCTCGACGGTCTTGTTCGGCGACGTCTTGGGCGCGATCGGATGCGTCCCCCAGGTCTTGCCGGCGACGTACGAGAACGTGTCGAACGCCCACGTCCCGACCAGGACGTTGGCCACCGCGGCCGCGCCGTGCGGCAGCTCCCGCGTGGCGACGAACAGCCCGAGCGGGACGCCCAGGTACACCGCGCCGAACACGCTGACGCCGACGCGCAGGGTCACCTCCTCGCGGTGCTTGAGGATGAGCCCCGCCACGGCTCCCAGCACCACCGCGATCGCGACGCCGATCACCACCGCGCGCTCCGCCGGGTCGATGAGCGACGGCAGGATCGCCGTCACGGCGGCACCTGCGACGGCCGCCCACCGCAGCGGCGCGAGCTCGGCCACCAGGTTCAGGTACTCGTAGACCCCCAGTACGGCGATCGCGGCGGCCGCCACCACGAACAGCGGACCGCCCACGTAGACGACCGCAATGGCGAGCGCGATCCCCGGGACCGCGACGGCAACCCGATTCCCCATGGCTCAGCGAGCCCCGAAACGCCGTTGGCAGCCCGCGTAATGCGCCAGCGCGGCGCCGAGATCGTCGGGGGTGAAGTCCGGCCACAGCCGATCGCAGAAGTACAGCTCCGCGTAGGCCGCCTGCCACAGCAAGAAGTTCGACAGGCGCTGCTCACCGCTCGTGCGGATCACAAGCTCGGGGTCGCGCAGGCCCGTGTCGTACAGGTAGCGCCCGAAGTCCTCCTCGTCCCCGTCCGGCCCGGCCTCCGCCGCGAACCGCCGGGCAGCGTCCAGGATCTCGCTGCGCCCGCCGTAGTTCATGGCGACGAACAGGTTGAGGCCGGTGTTGGACGCGGTCCGCTCCTGCGACCACGCGATGCGCGCCCGCAACGGCTCCGGCAGCGCGTCCAGCCGCCCGATGAACCGCATGCGCACGTTCTCGGCATCCAGCTCGTTGGTCTCGCGGTCGATCAGCTCGATGAACAGGCCCAGCAGGTCGGTGACCTCCTCCTGCGGACGCGACCAGTTCTCGGTGGAGAACGAGAACACCGTCAGGTCCTCGATGCCCGCGTCGCTGGCGGCCCGCACCACGCGCTTGAGCGCCTGGGCGCCGGCCCGATGGCCCGCGGCCACCGGCAACCGCCGCCGCTGGGCCCACCGGGCGTTGCCGTCCATGATGATCGCGATCGACACGGGGACGTCGCGCGACACCTCCGACGCGCGGCCCGTCTCACCGCTTCCCAAACGCAGCAGCGCCCGCGCGGAACGCAACCGTGTCCGCAACCTCATCTGCCGTCCACGGTCGTGGCGCGAGGGTCAGATGGCAAGGATCTCGGCTTCCTTGGCGGCCATGGCCTCGTCGATCGCCTTGACCTCGCGGTCGGTGAGCTTCTGCACCTCGTCATGCGCGCGCGCGGCCTCGTCTTTGGAGATGTCGCCGTCCTTCTCGCGACGCTTGACGTCGTTGAGGGCGTCGCGGCGGACGTTGCGCACCGCGATGCGGGCGTCCTCGGCCATCTTGTGGACGAGCTTGACGTACTCCTTGCGTCGCTCCTCGGTCAGGTCGGGGATCGGGAGCCGGATCATCTGGCCGTCGTTGGACGGGGTCAGCCCGAGCTGCGCCTCCTGGATGGCCTTCTCGATGGTCTTCATCAGCGTCTTGTCGAACGGCTGCACAGTCAGCAGGCGTGCCTCGGGCGCGGAGATCGTGGCGACCTGATTGAGCGGCATCTCCGAGCCGTAGGCGGGCACCGTCACCCGGTCCAGCAGGTGCGTCGACGCGCGCCCGGTGCGTACGGTCGCGAACTCCCCGTCCATGCTCTTGCGCGCCCCCTCCATGCGCCGCTTGGCGTCCGCCATCAACTCCTTCATCGCGCCTCCCACTCGTTGCTCGCCACGATCGTCCCGACGTGCTCACCCGCGAGGATGCGCGCGACGTTGCGCTCGTCGGCCATGTTGAACACCATGATCGGAACGTCGTTGTCCATGCAGAGGGTCAGCGCGGTCGTGTCCATGACTTTCAGGCCGCGCTCGATGGCCTCCATGTGCGTGATCCGGGGGATGAGCTTGGCGTTCGGGTCCTGGCGGGGATCCCGATCGAGCACGCCCTCGACGTTGTTCTTGGCCATCAGGATGCACTGTGCGCCGATCTCGAGCGCGCGGAGCGCGGCCGTCGTGTCCGTGGTGAAGAACGGGTTGCCCGTGCCCCCCGCGAAGATCACGACCCGTTGCTTTTCGAGATGTCGGATCGCGCGCCGGCGGATGTAGGGCTCGGCGACCTCCTGGATCGCGATCGCCGACTGCACGCGCGTCGCGACACCGACCTTCTCCAGCGCATCCTGGATGGACAGCGCGTTGAGCACGGTGGCGATCATCCCCATGTAGTCGGCGGTCGCGCGGTCCATGCCGCGTGAGGCGCCGGCCACACCGCGGAAGATGTTGCCCGCGCCAACCACGATCGCGACCTCGGTGCCCATCGCGATCGCCTCGTGCACCTGGCGGGCGATCGCGTTGACGCGCTCCGGGTCGATGCCGTAGGTACGCTCGCCGAGCAGGGCCTCGCCGGAGAGCTTGAGCACGATGCGGCTGTGCTTGCTCCTCCCCTGCGGGGTCGCGATGACCGACGGGGTGCCGGTGGGGGAACTACCCGCCGAGCTCATACCGCACGAACCGCCGGATCGTCACGTTCTCGCCCAGCCGGGAGGCCACCTCGGCCCGAAGCTGCTCGATCGTCCGCGCCTTCTTCTCGTTCTGGTCGCGGATGAACTCCTGGTCGAGCAGGGCGATCTCCTTGAGGTGCTTGGCGAGCTTACCCTCGACGGCCTTCTCACGGAACTTCTCGTCGACGTCCTCGGCCTGGGCCAGGTAGACCGCGCGCTCGCGCGCCTTGTACTCGTCGGACACGTCGTCGGACGTGACGAACAGCGGGCTCATCGCGGCGATGTGGAGCGCCAGATCGTGGACGAACGTGGTGAAGTCCTCGCTGCGGGCGACGAAGTCCGTCTCGCAGTTGACCTCGAGCAGCACGCCGACGCGCCCGCCCGTGTGGATGTAGCTGTCGACGATGCCCTCCCGGGCTTCGCGTCCCGCCCGCTTGGCGGCGTCGGCTGCGCCCTTGGCGCGCAACAGGTCCGTGGCCTGCTCGATGTCGCCGCCGGCCTCCACCAGGGCGCCCTTGCAGTCCATCATCCCAGCGCCGGTGCGGTCGCGCAGTGCCTTGACCTCCTTCGCGGAGGGTTGGTAGTCGCTCACGCGCCGGTCTCCTGGTCGTCGGTTGCGGGTGTGTCCGCCGGAGCGGCCTCGGTGTCGGGGCCCGCGTCGGCCCGCGCGGGCGTGTCGCCCGGGGCGGCCTCGGGCTCGGGCGCTGCGGGGACCCGAGCTGTCTCTGCGGCGGCAGGAGTCTCGGGGGCCGGTGGCGCCGGAGCCTCGGTAGCGGCAGGAGCCGCTGCGGCTGTCTCGAGAGGCGCGGCGACAGCTGGGGCCTCGACAAGCGCAGCGGCGGCCGGGGCGGCCGGGGTCTCCGCCGGGGCCTCGTCGGCCGGGGCGGACGCGGGCTCCTCGGGTGCAACGTACCCGCGGCTGTCGGCGATGCCCTGGGCAAGCGCGCCCAGGATCAGGTTGCACGAGCGGATCGCGTCGTCGTTGCCCGGGATCACGTACGTGGCCTCGTCCGGGTCGCAGTTGGTGTCGACGAGCCCGATGACCGGAATGCCGAGGCGGTTGGCCTCGCGGACGCCGATGGCCTCGCGCTTGAGGTCGACGACGACGATCGCGTCGGGCAGCCGCTGCATCTCGGCGACGCCGCCCAGGTTGGTCTCGAGCTTGACGAGCTCGGCCTCGGCGGAGAGTCGCTCGCGCGTGGGAAGCAGGTCGAGCTGCCCCTCCAGCTTCTGGCGACGAAGCTCGTGCAGGCGCTTGATCCGGTCGGCCATGGTCGTCCAGTTGGTCAACAGGCCACCGAGCCAGCGGTGGTTGACGTACGGCATGCCGCAGCGTTTGGCCTGATCGCGCACCGCGTCCTGGCACTGCTTCTTGGTCCCCACGAACATCACGCTGCCCCCACGCGCGCCGATGTTCTTGACGAAGTCGACCGACTCGCCCAGCAGCTCGAGCGTCTGCACGAGGTCGATGATGTAGATACCGGCGCGCTCCCCGAAGATGTAGCGCTTCATCTTGGGGTTCCAACGTCGGGTCTGGTGTCCAAAGTGCACTCCGGACTCCAGGAGTTGCTTCATGGTGACGGGCACGGTGGCTCCTGATTCGGTTTGAGGTCGATGCGATCCGGCGTGCGTTCTCGGTGGGACCATCCGTTGATGGCACCGACCACCGTACGGCGTCGCCGGGGTGTGGGTTGACGGGCGTCGGCCATTCTAGCGGTCGGCGCGGCGTTCGGGACCCAGGTGGTCCAGAACCGCCTGCAGATCGGGCGGCAGGGGGCTCTCGACCGCGATCTGCTCGCCGCTGTCCGGATGCGGGAAGGTCAGGCTCCAGGCGTGCAAAAACTGGCGTTTCAACGTGTCGGCGGAGCCGCGCCGTCCGTAGACGGGGTCGCCGACGACGGGGTAGCCGACCGCCTCCAGGTGGACTCGGATCTGATGGGTGCGACCGGTGTCGAGGCGTGCCTCCAGCAGGCTGTGGCGCTCGTAGGCGCCGATGCGGCGAAAGTGCGTGCGGGCCTCGCGCGGGCGATCGCTCTGCGTCGACATCCGCGTGCGGTGGCGCCGATCGCGCCCCACGGGGCGGTCCACCGTGAGCGCGGGAGGAAATGTGCCGTGCACAAGGACGAGGTAGCGCCGATCGATCGATCGCGCGACCAGCAGGCGTTGAAGCGCCCGGTGCGCGGCGTCGTTCTTGGCCACGACCAGCAGGCCGCTGGTGTCGCGGTCCAGGCGATGCACGATTCCGGGGCGCTCGATGTCCCCGCCGCCGATCCCGCGCGCGAGCAGCCCGTGGACGAGGGTCCCGGAGTCATGGCCCTTGCTGGGATGGGTGACGACGCCCGCGGGCTTGTCGACGACCACGAGCGCGTCGTCCTCGTAGCGCACGACGAGCGGCACGTCCTGTGGGACGAGCTGCGACGGCGGTCGCGGCGCCAGGCGGATCACGAGCCGCTCGCCCACTGCCACGCTTTGCCGCTTGGTGACGGGGATGTCGTCGATCAGCACGCGCCCGTCGGTGATCAGCCGCTGCGCCTCGGCACGGCTTCCGACCTCATCGACGGCGCCCACCACGACATCGACCCTGCGGCCCGCGTCGTCGGCGCCCACGATCACCTCCAGCGGAGGACGTTGGGTCACTCGTGCGCGCCGTCCCGCAGCAGGCCGAGCGCGATGATCGCCGCCCCGAGGACGATGCCGACGTCAGCCACGTTGAATGCCGGCCAGGCCGGGAAGTCGACGAAGTCGGTGACGCCGCCGTGGATCAGCCGGTCCACCAGGTTCCCCACGCTGCCGCCGACCAGAAGCCCGCCACCGAACGCCACCGCCAGGCTCTGGCGCGCAAACCGGACGAGCGCGCCCGCGATCACCGCCAGCGCGACCACGGTGAGCGTCGCGACCACGGCCCGGTTGCCGGGGAACAGGCCGAACGCGATACCCTCGTTGCGGGCGCGCACCAGCCCGACCCCGGCGATCACGTCGATGCGCTCTCCGGGCTCGATGCCCGCGCGCACGGCGAGTTTAGTCAGCTGGTCGGTCGCGAACGTCACGGTCGCGGCGACGGCGAACCACACCCACCTGCGCCGCACCTGGCGGCGAAGCCTGCGGATCTCGGCCGCGTCGACCGCGTCACGAATGGGGACCGTGGACGAGCCCCTCATCGCGCGTCCTCGACGACCTGCCCCAGGTGCGCCAGCAGGTGCGAAACGATCGTGGGCGCGTCTCCGTCGAGCTCCACCAGCTTGCGTGCGCCGCCCGAGCCTCGCCGGATGGACGCGGCATGCGGCCGAAGGCCCGCGGCGCCCGCCAGGTATGCGCACAACGCGGCGTTGGACTGACCGTCATGGGGCGCGGCGGCGATCTGCACGCGCAGGCGCCCGTCCTGGACCCCCACCGCCCTGGTCGCCCGCGCGCGCGGGACGGCCTTGACCTCGACCGTGACCCCACCGTCGCGCACCGTCAACCACTCGGGCAGATCAGACAATGAGACCAACGACGAGGCGCTGGACGATGAACAACATGATCAGCGCCACCATCGGCGACAGATCGAGCGGGCCGACCGGCGGGATGACCCTCCGGAAGAAGTTCAGATACCAGTTCGTCGTGTCGTGGAAGAACTGCACCAGCGCCATCGACCAGCCGCGCATCGGCGCGATCGTGACCCACGACATCAGGATCCGCACCAAGATGCACATTGAGAACACCAGGAACAGCGAGTTGAGCCACGTCGCGAAGTTGTCCATCTAGCGTCCGGGGACCTGCGCGCCCACCACCGAAGCCCGTCCACGCAGAACCGGCCCACAGGCGAGCGAGATCTCGTGTATCAGGCGGTGAATCATCACCCCTCACGCTACCAACCCGCGCGCCAAGTCCCCCGACCACGAGGCTCCCCCACAGGCCGACCGGGGGCTGCCCATACCCCAAACCGTGTCGTCAACGAGGCGAGTGGCACTACGAATCGCCACTGTGGCCTTTTCGCGGGTCCCCGCCCGTCCTCGCCGCACCGAATGGGTCCGCCAACCCACGCAAGTGGCACAACCGTCAGCCAAATGGCATTTCGGAGGGCCCATCCGTTTGGCACAGCCAGATGGATCCGTCAATCACGCACGTGGCACGAGAATTCGCCAAGTGGCATTTCGACGGGCCCGGCGGTTGGCGCGCGCGGGAGATGTGGGGGGTTCGAGAACCCAGAAATGACGGCGGGGGCGCCGTT
>JBKKDD010000186.1:0-7039 GCA_046708705.1 Miltoncostaeaceae bacterium
GTGTTCAATCGTCAAAACGCGATCTCAAGGTCGCGGGTGATGTGACCGATACCATCGGCGCAGTGCCGCCCAGCTACGGGGGAACCAGCAGGTCGTGAGGAAGCGCACACTCGTCGTTGCCGCCGTCGCGGCCATCGCCGTGGCCGTCCCGGTCTCGGACGCTTTGCGCATCGCACCGCTGGCGACCCGCGACGGTGTGGTGGTCACCTGGCGCTCCAAGAACAAGGTCGCCGTCGTCGCAGAGCGCAACGGGCGCCTGCGCGCGATCCATTCCCTCCGCAAGGTCACGCCGGGTACCCGCGTGCGTGTGCAGGGCATCAAATGGGGGGCACCGGTGCAGGGAATCAAGTGGAGTGCGCCGCCGAGCGGCATAAAGTGGGGTATCAAATGGGGACGCAACGGCAGCTACCTGTCGGGCCTGCGTCGCACGACCATCAGGAAGGCCGTCTGGACACCCGTCCGCGGCCCGATCGTCAAGAAAATCGGCAGGAAGGCCGTCGCCATCGGGACACCGGGTGGCATCGTGGTGATCCGCGTCGCATCCGTCGCCCGGCTGGGCCGCGTGGCGAACGCCGCCGACCCGCTGCCCCCCGTCGGCGCGACGATCTCGGCGCGCGTGTCCTTCGGCAAGAACGGCGCGCGAATCGGTCGTGAGCTCAAGTACCTGAAGCCGCCGGTGCCGGGCGCGGCGCTTCCGTTCGCGGGCGCGATCGTCTCGATCGACCCGACCGCCAGGACGATGGTGGTCGGCGACGCCCAGGACCCCGCCTACCCCATCCGCATCACCGCGCAACTGCCGCCGCAGTTTACGCTCGACACCTTCGTCCCCGGGCAGGAGGTCGCCGGCGCGGGACGGCCGGGACCGCAGGGCGCGCTCAACCTGACGGTCATCGGACCCAACGCCGACTTCACGCAGGCGGACGACCCGACCGCGGTGCAGATCCTGACGACGGGTGGCCCGTCCTGCGCCAACGCCGTCGAAGCCGCCTGCCCGCCCGATCCCACCGCGTCGGCCGCCGTCCCCGCTACCTCGGCTCCCGCATCGGGCGCGGACGCTCCGCAGCTATTTACACCTTCGACACCCACCACAGCTTCTCCTCCCGGCGGGACGCCGCCGAGCTGTCGCGATTGGAAGGGGCCCAACGACGCGCTGTCACGGCGACGCCCCCAGCGCTGCGTTCCCCAACCGTGCGCGAACGACGCCCAGCGACGGCTGATGCAGCGCGCCGCCGGCACGCCATGCCGGACCAATGCCCAGTGGCGCCGATGACCTCGATCCGGCGAGCGTGCACGATCTGAGCGATGCGGGCGTTGCCGAGGGGCCGGGTACGATGCCGTGAGGACGCGCCGCCCGCGATTGACCCGCACGATCGGCATGATCGCTCTCACGGGCGTCGCCGCCCTCCTCGCGGCGACACCCGCGTCGGCATGCATCGAGGTCGGGGTCTACCGCGACGCGCCCCAGGTCAGCCTGGCGCCGCTGCAGAAGCAGGTCGGCGCCGGCATCTCGGTCATCTCGACCTACGTCACCCGGGGCAGCGCGTTGACCCGGCCGTGGTCGCGCTGGCGCGCACCCGCAAGGCCCGCCTTATGGTCACTGGGGCTCGTTCGACACCCACGGCAGCCAGGTGGCAAGCCAGGAGCCGCAGCTCGGCGTGCTGGCCCAGGCCCCGACCGCGTTCAACGCCGACCTGGCCGGGGTCGAGCAGGTCATCACCGTCGTGTTCTCTGAGTTTGGCCGCCGCGCGGCCGAGAACGCGTCGCTCGGCACCGATCACGGCGCCGGCGGCCCGCTGATGGTCATCGGCTCCAACGTGCGCGGCGGCCTGGCCGGTGAGCCCGCGCTGATGACGCCCGGGGCGCTCGATGGCGGCAACCTGACGGTCCAGACCGACTTTCGCGCCGTCTACTCGACGATCCTGGCCGAGTGGTTCCAGACCGACCCGGCGTCGATCCTGCCGGGCGGCCCCTTCCCCCTCTCCCGCAACGATGACGCGCCCGGCCTGATCAGGTGAGACGGGGTCTCGCGCTCGCCGCGGTCGGCGCCCTGCTTGTCGCAGCGGCGGCCGAGACGGCGGCGGCAGCGCGCATCCACCGGCTGCAGATCCCGCCGCGTCCGGCATTCCCGCGCGCGCTGTCGGTGGACGAGAGCGAGTACGCGCTCGGTCCCTCCCGCACCGTCGTCTCGTCGGGACGCGTGCGCATCAACGTCTCCAACCGCGGCATGGACGACCACGACCTGGTGGTCAACGACGCCGCGGGCGCGGCGAAGGCCCCGCCGCTGGTACTGGCCCCCGGCGCCGCCGACGAGGTCGTCGTCACGCTCCCCGCCGGGAGCTACCGGGTGGTGTGCTCGCTGTTCGCCGGCACCCCGGTCTCACACGAGACGCTCGGCATGGTGTTCACGCTGACGGCGCAGGATCCGCCGATTCGGCGGGCAACAGCGCTTCGAGCGCTGCGACGGTGACGTGAACGTGAGCGAAAAGCTCGGCTGACTCGGCGACCTTCGGGTCGTCCGGGGCGGCGACGCGGCCGTCCGCAGCCATCGCGGCGATGTCGTCGTCGTGGCCATCGAGCCAGGTGGCCAGACGCCGGGCGAACGCGGGGCCGCCGTCGCCGTCGGGATCGCAGAGCGCGCCGATCGCCTCGCCCAGCCATCGCGCCGCCGCGCCCAAATCCACACGTCGCGCCCGGGTCTCGAGGTCGTCGATCGGCCCCTGCGCGACCCGAGTCGCCAACGCCAACTCGATGATCTCGAGCCGCTCGCCGTTTGCGGCGAACCACGTCTCGACCGACGTACCGAGGTCCGGTGGCGCGGGCGGCCACACCGCGCTCAGGCTCGCGCCGATGTGCGTCATCCAGGCCCTGGCGGTCGCCGCGCGCGCGCGGGAGCGGCGCTCGTGCTCGTCCGGCATGGCGCCGCTTTCCGCCAGCAGGAACACCTGGTGGGTCATCTTGGACCGCTCACGCTCCAGGCAGTGCTGGATGCCGACGGTGTCGTCGACCACGCGGTCGAGGAGCGCCCCGGCGGTCATGCCGCCACCGCCGCCGCGCCCGTGGCGGCGATGTCGGCGGCCAGCACGATGGACAGCCCGACGAACGCCTGGGCTGCCGCGGACCGGTACCGGTCGCGATGCCAGGCCAGGGCGATGATCCTGGGGGGAAACGGCGGGTTGGGCTGCAGGGCGACCACCTCCGGGTCGTTCGGGTCGAGGGCGAGTGCCGGCATGATGGCAATTCCCATGCCCGCCGCGACTGGAGGCGGTTGAGCTGATGCGCGATCCGTACCTGCTCGTCACGGGGGCCCGG
This sequence comes from Miltoncostaeaceae bacterium, assembly GCA_046708705.1. Lineage (GTDB taxonomy): Bacteria > Actinomycetota > Thermoleophilia > Miltoncostaeales > Miltoncostaeaceae > CALMEC01. The sequence continues at coordinate 3,310 of JBKKDD010000186.1, forward strand.
TCGCCATTCGCGACGCGCGACAAGCCGCCGACGATGCGCGAGCTCGAGGGCGAGCCGATCATCAGCTACCGCTACTGCCGGGCCACCACGCGACCTGCGGCGCAAGCTGTGCCGGAGCGCACGCCGACGCTGATCGGGGTGCGCTCCCCGCGGACGGTCGCGGGTAGGCTTGGGCCTCCCGTCCGTCCCGCGCGAAGGAGCACCCGATGGTCGACTTCACCGACGTCCCCGTTTTCCAGGCGATGGGAAATCGGCGGAGCATCCGCTACTACGACCCCGAGCGCAAGGTCGAGGATTGGAAGCTCGAGGCGATGCTGCAGGCGGCGCGCTTCTCCTCCTGCCAGGGCAACATCAACGCCACCGAGGCGATCGTCGTGCAGAAGGAGACCTGTGAGCTGTGGGACGAGATCGAGGAGTGCGTCTCGGGCTTCAACGTGCAGGTCATCAACCAGTGCTCGCACGTCATCTTCTGGCTGACAAACCTGCACGCCTGGTACGGACGCGCCAACGACGGCATCTCGTCGCTCGCGCTGTCGGGCGCCGCCACGCACTACCACGGCTGGAACTACGAGTTCACGATGACCCAGACGGTGCCGCGGCTGATGAGCTTCCCGGTCGAGCGCACGGACACGCTGTTGCGATTCGAGTCGGGCCAGGCGGTGGCCAACGCGATCACGGCCGGCGTGGCGCTGGGCGTCGGCAACCTGCTGCTCGCGTTCGGCCGCAAGCCCGGCGGCGTCGAGAAAGCGTTCGGGCTGCCGCCGCACCTCAAGTTCACGTGGGCGCACGCGGTGGGCTACCCGCTCGAAGACGAGCGTGCCGGCGGCCAGCGACCGCGCCTGAAGTTCGAAAAGCTCTACCACAAGGACGGCTACGGAACGCCGCTGATGCCAACGCCGGAGGTCACCGAGGCGCTGACGGCCAAGGGCCTGATCCAGGAGCAGGCGCCGCTGCCAGGACGGTTCGAGGAGATCGACGCGATCGCGGGCAAGTTCGGCCGCGACCCCGGCGTCGTCTCGTGGCCCGCGCGCGAGATCGAGCGGCTGATGCGTGACGAGGACTGGGACTTCGGCCCACGCATCCGCGCCCGGGCGCGGGAGCTCGTCGAGCGCGGCGGGCTTCCGGACTACCCCGAGGAGATGCGCGCGACGTTCCAGAGGCTCATGGAGGAGCACGGCCTGGACACCGGCAAGTACCTCTCCTGAACAGAACCTGACCGCGCAACCCGGCGTCCAGCGGGAACCGTCACCACATCTTTAGACTCACCGGCGGTGCCTCACGCCCTTTCCGCCACCGGTCTCGAGAAGCGCTACGGCGGGCTGCAGGCGCTCCGCGGCGTGGACATCGAGGTGGCCGAGGGCGAGCTGGTTGGTCTGCTGGGACCCAACGGCGCGGGCAAGTCGACGCTCGTCAAGATCGTCTGCGGGCTGGTGCGCCCCACCGGGGGCGCGGCGCGGGTGCTGGGGCATCGCGCCGGGAGCGTGGCCGCACGGGAGCGACTCGGCTATCTGCCGGAGCTCTTCCGCTACCCCGGGTGGGCGACCGGTGACGAGGTGCTTCACCTGCACCAACGGCTGGCCTCGTCGAACGGCGGCGCCGACGAGCGCCGCGACCTGCTGAGCCTGGTCGGCCTCGCCGATGCCGGCGAGCGCAGGGTCGAGGAGATGTCCAAGGGCATGCAACAGCGTCTGGGATTGGCGCAGGCCCTGATCGGCCGGCCGGAGCTGCTGCTGCTGGACGAGCCCACCAGCGCGCTCGACCCCGCCGGGCGGATCGCGGTCCGGGAGATCCTGGAGGAGCTGCGCTGTCGCGGCATCGCCGTGCTGCTGAACTCCCACCTGCTGTCCGAGGTCGAGCTGGTCTGTGACAGGGTCGTGATCATCAACAAGGGCGCGACCGTGGCGGCGGGAACCCCGGCTGATCTGGCACGGCGCACCGGCGTCGATGTCGAGACGGCCGCAGGCACGCATCGCTTCGCGAAGGCGACCCGCGAGGACGTGCCGCGCATCGTCGCCGACCTGGTCGCGGCCGGTGAGCAGATCTACGGGGTCACGGTCGTGCGCTCCACGCTCGAGGAGGTCTACCTGGCCGCCATCTCCGGGAGCGAGACGTGAACGGCATCCTGGACATCGCCCGGTACGCGATCCAGGAGAGCCTGCGCCGGCGGGTGTTCGTCGTCGTACTGCTCCTGTCGGTGGGATTCCTGGCGCTCTTCGCCTGGGGCACGTCGTCCGCGTTCGACGAGGTCCGCCGCAACATCGGCCCGGGCGAGTCGCCGCTTCGCGTGGACGAGCTGGCGGGCGGGGTGCTGCTGGGACTCGCCATGTTCGCGATCTTGTTCCTGGGAGCCGTGTTGGCGGTGTTCCTGACGCTGGGCGCGGTCCGCGGCGACGCCGAGCGCGGTCTGCTCCAACCCATGCTCGTGCGTCCCATCACGCGCCGTGCGGTCCTGGCGGGGCGGTTCCTGGCGGCCGCGGGCGTCTGCGGCGCGTACGTCGTGGTGATGTTCCTGGCCGCGTCGGCGATCACCAACTGGGCGGGCGGCTGGTGGCCCGATCGCGTCGTTGTCCCTGCGCTCGGCCTCGTCGGGGCAGTCGCGCTGATCGCGGCCCTCTCGGTCCTGGGCTCGGTGTACCTGAGCGGCACGGCCAACGGCATCGCGGTCTTCATGCTGTTCGGCGGCGGCCTGGTCGGCGGTCTGCTCGGGCAGATCGGCGAGGGCATCGACAGCACGCGCCTGGAGCGCGCGGGCACGATCACGAGCTGGGCGCTGCCGTTCGAGGCGCTCTACCAGAACAGCCTGTACGGGATTACCGCCGACGCCGAGGGCTTCTCACGCGTGATCGTCCAGCTCGGGCCGTTCGGCGGCGGCCAGTCCGGCGGCGCGGGCCTGTGGCTGTGGTCGGCGCTCTACCTCCTGATGGTCGGCGCTGCCGCAACCTGGGCGTTCTCCCGCCGCGACCTCTGATCAGGCGCGGATCAGGCAGGCGTCGTGCGCGGCCGAGGCGACCGGCAGGGTCCGCTGCACCCGACCGGCGCGGTCGAGACGCAGAGCGTGCCGCGCTCGAGCGACGGCGCGACCAGTGACCGCCGCCGCGCGTCACGTTTACCGGCCCCACCGGCATCCGGCTGGTCCGCAGCCACCTGCCGTCCAGGGCGTGAACGCGCATCGTGCCGTCGGTGCCGCTCGCGACGTAGGCGACGCGGCCTGATTCGCTGAACGCGATGTGCTGAGGTGGCGCGTCGGCATCCAGGGCCCGGAGCAGCCGCCGGCTCGCCGTGTCGGAGATGGCCACGACGCCGCGGTCGCCCGACGTCACCCAGACGCGGCTCGCCGAGTCGTCCGATCAGTGCCCGGGTGGAAAGATCGTCCTGGTCGATCAGCGTGATCCGGCCGAGCTCGCTGTGGGCGACGACCGCCGTCCCGCCCACGCGCTCGATGCTTCGCGGCAGGCGCAGCGTGTCGATCCTGCGGACCGTCCTGCCCGTCGCGGGGTTGACGACGGCGACGTGCGACTCGGTATCGGCCGTCACCAGGACGAGCGGCGTGTCCACGACCGCCCCGGCCCCCGCCGGCGGTCGCGTCGCCAGCGCGACAACGCCCCCGGTGCCCGCGAGCAGGAACTGGCGTCGGTTCATGCCGACGATACGTCCGGGCGGGCCTGACACGTCCCGCTCCAGCCCAGCTCGGGCCGGCTCGGGTTCAGCTCACCTCGCCCCGGCGGAGCTT
>JBKKDD010000187.1:0-7738 GCA_046708705.1 Miltoncostaeaceae bacterium
AGCCAACTGAGCTACATCCGCGAGGTCGAGGGATCATAGCGAACGGACGCCCGCGGTTCAGCCCTCCGGAGGCGACGGCCAACCGGTCAGCCGTGCTGCCAGGGGTCGGTGTCGGTCACGGCGAAGCGCACCTCCACGCCCTCCGGGGCCAGCGTTCGTTCCAGCACCTTGGCCCAGGCCTTCATCGCGACGCGCTCCACCCGGGCATGGGGCAGCGAGACCAGCGCGAGGCCGGGCGCGCGATCGGCGTCGTGGTACTTCAGGTCGCTGGTCACGAGGACGTCGGCCCCGGCCGCGAGCGCGTCCGGGATGAGCGACGCCCCCGAGCCGGTGCAGCACGCGACCGTGCGGATCTTCGCGCTCGGGTCACCGACGTACTGGCGCGGCGCGTCGAATGCCGTCCCCGCCCGGTTCACCAAACGGTCGAGCGTCATCTGCGCCGGGGCCTGGCCGACGCGGCCGAGTCCCACCGACGGGTCCGACGGCGCCGGGCGAAGGGGCGCGACGTCGCAGATGCCGAGCAGCCCCGCCATGATGTCGTTGAGACCACCGGCAGCGGCGTCCAGGTTGGTGTGCGCCGCGATCACCGCCACGCGCGCCTCGGCGGCCTGCAGGACCAGCTCGGCCGCGACCTGGTCGTCGGTCACCGCCGACAGGGCCGGGAAGATCGTCGGGTGGTGGACCACCACCGCCCGGCACCCCCACTCGGCGGCCTCGCCCAGCACCTCGTCGCGCAGCTCGAGGGCGACGAGCACCCGGCGCACCGGCTGGTTGTGCCGCCCCACCAAAAGGCCGACGTTGTCCCACTCCTCCGCCAGCGGCGGCGGGGCGAGTCTCCCGACCGTGGCGAGGAGTTCGGCGACCAGCACCCGCGCAGCTTACGCGGCCTCGTTCGCGGCCACCGCCTTCTCGGTCAGGTGCGATGGCACCTCCTCGTAGCGCAGGAACTCCATCGTGTAGTCCCCGCGCCCGCCGGTCATGGCGCGCAGATCGGGGGCGTAGGTCAGCATCTCCGACATCGGGACCTCGGCCTTGACCACCTGGTTGTGGCCCTTCGCATCCATCCCCATGGGGCGCCCGCGACGGGAGTTCAGATCGCCCATGACGTCGCCGACCGCGTCCTCGGGCACCGTGACCTCGACGCTCATGATGGGCTCCAGCAGCACCGGACCGGCCTTCTCGAGCGCCGCCCGCATGCCGAGCGAGCCCGCGATCTTGAACGCCATCTCCGACGAGTCGACCGTGTGGTATTTGCCGTCGTAGAGCGTGACGCGGACGTCCACCACGGGAAAGCCGCCGATGCCGCCCTCCCCCAGCGCCTCGGCCACACCCTTCTCGACCGCCGGGATGAACTGCCGCGGGATCGCGCCGCCCACGATCTTGTCGACGAACTCGAACCCCTCGCCCCGCGGCAGCGGCTCGACCCGGACCCAGCATTCGCCGTACTGGCCGCGCCCGCCGCTCTGCTTCTTGTGCTTGCGCTCGGCGGAGGCCTCGCGGGTGATCGTCTCCCGGTAGGGCACGTGCGGCTTGTGCAGATCGACCTCGACCCCGAACCGGCGCTTCATCCGCTCGAGCACCGACTCGACGTGCATCTGCGACAGGCCGCCCACGATCAGGTCGGCGGTCTGCTCGTCGCGGTGGACGTCGAGCGACGGGTCCTCCTCCTGCAGTCGCCGCAAGGCCTGGGCGACCTTGTCCTCCTCGCCCTGGGTCTTGGGCGTCACCGCGAAGCTCATCACCGCGGGCGGGAACTCCACCGGCCGCAGCACGACCGTGGCCGTCCCGGTGGTCAGCACGTCGCCGGTGGTGACGTCCTTGAGCTTGGCCACCGCCCCGATGTCCCCGGGGCCGAGCTCGGTGACCGCGTCGTGGTCCTTGCCCTGCAGGCGCATGAGCTGCCCGATCCGCTCCTTGGCGCCGGTGCGGGTGTCGATGACCTGGGTGTCCGAATGCAGCACGCCGGAGATCACCCGCAGCAGGTTGACCTTGCCGCTGAACTGGTCGGCGAGTGTCTTGAAGCAGTAGACGACCGCCGGCCCGTCCTCGTGCAGCTCGATCGGGGTCTCCTCCCCCGTCGTCGCGTCGACGCCCTTCCAGGCTCCGAGCTCAGGTGGCGCGGGCAGCTCGTCCACGATCAGGTCGAGCAACTGATCGGCGCCCAGGCCGTCCTTGCCGCCCGCCGCGCACACGACCGGGAAGATCCGGCGCTCCAAGATGCCCTTGTGAATCCCGGCCAGCAGCTCCTCGCTGCTGATCTCCTCACCGCCGAGGTACTTCTCGATCAACTCGTCGTCCGCCTCGGCGACGATGTCGATCAGCCGCTCCCGCGCGGCCTGGGCCTCGTCGGCGTACTCGGCCGGGATCTCGTCGACCGCCCCCTTGGGGCTCCCGGCGTAGCTGTGGGCGTGCATCGACACCAGGTCGATGATCCCCGTGAACGAGTCCTCCGCGCCGATCGGGATCTCGACGGCGACGCAGCCGGGCGACATCTCGCGAAGCGCCTCCAGGGTCGTCGCGAAATCCGCACGCTCGCGGTCGAGCATATTGACGACGACCGCGCGGGCGACGCCCGCCTCCTCACAGCGCTCCCACAACCGCTCCGTCGAGACCTCGACCCCGTTCTGGGCGTTGATGATCATCAGCGCGCAATCGCTCGCGCGAATGGCGGTCAGCGCGTCCGCCAGGAACGACGACTCCCCCGGCGCGTCGATCAGGTTGATCTCGGTGCCCCGCCACTCCAGATGGCAGAGCGAGGCCGAGATGCTCATCCCGCGACGCTGCTCCTCGTCGTCGAAGTCGCTGACCGTGGAGCCGTCGGCAACGGTTCCCAGCCGGTTGATGGCGCCCGCCGCGAACAACATCGCCTCCACCAGGCTCGTCTTCCCGGTTCCGCGGTGTCCGAGCACCGCGACATTTCGAACTTTGGCGGGATCCTGGTAGGCCATCTCTGTGCCTTTCGTTGCGAACTTCCGGACTCGCGCGATTCTACCCAGCGCGTGGCGCTCTGCCACCGAAACGGCGCCCCGTGGGCGCCCGTCCGTATGGATCGGCTGTGACCGCAGGCTGAATCGACCCGACCCGCTCCGGCCGGCACACGGAGCGCCGACCTGGTGACGAGAACTCACCTCAGCGGAGGGCCCGCCCTCCCCGCGCTAATCCTTCTCGTCGGTGAGCCGCCCGCGCAGGCGCAACACCGCCTTGGTGTGCAGTTGGCTCACGCGGCTCTCGGTCACGCCCAGGACCTCGCCGATCTCGCGGAGGGTCAGTCCCTCGTAGTAGTAGAGGCTGACCACGATCTTCTCGCGCTCGGGCAAGCCGGCGATGGCGTCGGCCAGCGTGATGCGCGTCTCCATCTCGCCCACCATGGTGGCCGGGTTGCTGAGGTCGCCGTCGCCGATCGTGTCGATCAGGGCGAGCGACTCGCCGCTGCCGGACCCGGTCCACATCTCATCGAGCGCGACCAGCGAGGAGTTCGCGATCTGGGTGATGCTGTCCTGGAACTCGCCGGGCGTGACACCGAGCGCGCTGGCCATCTCGGTGTCGGTCGGCGTGCGGTGGAGCTTGTGCTCGAGCTCGGCCGAGGTGCGCTCAATCTCGCGCGCGCGGGCGCGGACGGAGCGCGGAACCCAGTCGAGCGCCCGCAGCTCGTCGATGATGGCGCCCTTGACCCGGGTGACCGCGTACGTCTCGAACTTGATCCGCCGCTTGGGATCGAACCGCTCCACGGCGTTGATCAACCCGAGCAACCCGTACGAGATCAGATCCGCCTCGTCCACATGCGACGGCAGGGCGGCGCTCATACGCCCGGCCACGTACTTGACGAGCGGCGCGTAGTTGAGGATCAACTGGTCGCGCGCGGCGTTGTCGCCGTACTCCTTGCATCGCCGCCACAGCGACTGGAGCTCGCGGTCGGAGAGCTTTCCGGACACACGGTCACCCTTGGATGTCGTGGTCGTCTCGTCGTTCCCGGCTGCGGTCATCGGTCGATTGTACGCGGGCGCACGGCGATTATCGTTCGGGGGATCACGCCCGGGGCCCGGCCTGGCGTCCGATCACGAGCGCATCCGCACCGGCGGCCACCCCGAGCGCAATCGCGAACACCGGGGACATCCAGCGGTCGGCCTCGCTCGAGCCCGCGATGAGATAGACGACCAGGAGACCCGCGAACCAGATCATGGCGCGGCCGCCGCGGCCCAGGTAGATCTGCCCGAGGCCGGGCAGAAGCAGGCTCATCACCGCCGCGCGCGCCCGGGGCGACATGCGGCCGACGAGCGCCCTGAGGCGGTTCACGCGACCACCCCCTCACCTTGGATCGCCCAGGTGACGTCACCGCCGAAGGCCTCGGCCGCGGCCGCGAGCACGCGGTCACGGTCGTGCTCGGGGTAGCAGTGCGTCAGCAGCAGTCGCCGCACGCCGGCGCGCCGAGCGATCGCCCCGGCATCCGCTCCCGACATGTGGATGGCGTCGGGCGGCGTCGGACCCTCGCCCAGACCGCATTCGGCGATCAGCAGATCGGTCTCGCGCGCCAGCGCGACGAGCGCGTCGCTGGGCGCGCAGTCGGCGCCGTAGGTGACCGAGCCGGCCGCCGCATCCACGCGACACGCGAACGTCGGAGAAAGGTGGGGCACCTCCGACCAGGTCAGCCGCACGTCGCCGAGCGCCATGCTCCCGCTCGGCTGGTCCAGCGGCTCGAACGCGAACCCATCCCACCCCGCCGCCCCGGAGACCCCGACCAGGAGCTCCCGCAGCCCCGCGGGCCCCAGCACGCGCAGACGATGCCCACGTCCCGGCCCCCAGGTCATGTAGACGCGCAGGCTCAGCAGGTCGGCGAAGTGGTCGGGATGCAGGTGTGAGATCACGATCGCCGACAACCGCTCGGGGGCCACGACCGTCTGCAGCCGGTTGAGGGCGCCGGCGCCCAGGTCCAGACAGACGCGGGTCTCGGCAGCCGCGACCAGGTATGCGCTCTGGGCTTCGCCCGGGCGTGCATACGCGGCCCCGACCCCGATCGGGGTGAGCGTGAGAGCGTCCGGCACGCGGAGATGCTATACCGCGCCTGTGAACGCACGCTTCCGTGTCCTCGCGCTCGTCTCGTGCGTGCTGATCACCGCGGTGTCCGGGTGCGGTGGAGACGATGGCGGCGGGCCGGACCGCGTCACCGGGCTGACACCCGAGCAGATCCTGGCCCGGAGCACCGCGGCGGCGGCCGACCTCGCCGCGTTCCGAGTGAAGGCCACGACCACGCTCGCGGCCGACGTCGCCCCCGGCACGTTGCCAACGCTGGCCGAGCAGATCCTGAGCGAGCCGGTGACCCTGGCGGGCGAGGGCCCGGTCAACGGCGGCGACACCTCGCTGGATCTGGACGGGACGATCGCGGGCCTCCCGCCGATCCAGGCCAACCTGACCAAGGTGGCGGGTGGACTGTTCGCCGGGGTCCTTCTGACCGACTACAAGATCGACCTTCCGGCCGCGCAGGTGGCGGGGGTGATTCCGGGCCGGCTGCCGCGGGGCCTGCTGGCGTGGGCGAGCGCACCGACCGAGGTCGGCCGTGAGACCGTCGACGGTGTGTCGACCGTCCATCTGGCGACCACCATCGACACGACCCGTGCCCTGGCCGACCTCGCCCCGCTCATCGGCGCGCTCCAGGGCGCCCCGCTGACGCCGGCGACGCAGAAGCGCCTGGGCGCCGCGCTGTCCACCAAGACCCTCGACGTCTGGATCGGCGTTGAGGATCTGCTGCCGCGCCGGTTCCGGGGCAAGCTCGACTACACGGGCGGCGTCCCCGCACTCAAGCAGCTTCGGAGCGCCAAGCTCGACCTCGACTTGACCCTGAGTAAATTGGGAGAAGCCGTCACGATCACCCCTCCCACGACCACGGAGGTCCTGGATCTCAACCGGCTGCAGTCCCTGGCGGGCGGCTAGGATCGAGACCTCCGCCTAGCCGCGCCCCGTTGCGGACCGTCTCAATACGATCGCCCGGATCGTGAGCCTCACCCGCCGAAAACAGACGTCGACGACGGTGGCGCCCGAGTTTCAGCGAGCGCCGTCCAGCGCGTCGACGGCGCGCACGTTCCGCACGTCGAATTCGTCGGTGCCCACCGGCTCGTCCAGGAATGCTGCGAGGATCTCCCGGCCGACCTGCTCGCTCGTCGCGCGCAGCGACATCACCAGCACGTTGGCGTGGTTGTACTTGCGCGCCAGCCGCGCGGTCTCCGGATCTGCGCAGAGCGCCGCACGCACGCCCGCGACCTTGTTGGCGGCGATCGAGGCGCCCGTCCCGGACCAGCAGAACAGGACGCCGAGATCCGCGGAACCCGTCGCGACCCGGCGGCCGACATCAGCGCCGACCTCGGCCCACTCCTGGTCTCCGCCGGCGAGGGGGCCGACCAACTCCACCCCGTGCCCCGCCGCGCCCAGCTCGGCGCCGACCGCATCCGTCAGCGCGTTCCGCTCGTCCGAACCGACCGCGATTCGCATATGCGCAGGATACGCCGGCCCGCGGCGACCTCGGTAAGCTGAATCGCGATGATCATCCGTGGCGGAACGTTCGGCCCTGTGGCCACCAACACCTATGTCGTCGCAACCGGCCAGGGCGGCGAAGCGTGGATCGTCGACCCCGCGATGGGCAGCGAGGCGTGGGCCCTCGAGACGCTCGCACGGCTCGAGTTGACGGCCGTCGCCGTCCTCGACACCCACGGCCACTGGGACCACATCGTCGAGAACCACGTCTGGGCCGAACGCGGCCTGCCCGTGTGGATCGGCGCGGGCGACGAGGAATGGCTGGCCGCGCCGGCGCCCTTCAATCCGGCGATGTTCGGCAACCCGCCACCCACGCCGGGCGTCACGCCCGCGCGGATCCTGCAGGACGGTGACGTACTCGAGCTGGGTGAGCTGCGCTTCCGGATGATCGCGACGCCCGGCCACTCGCCCGGTTGCATGGTCGCCCACGAGGCGCCCCTCGGCCACGCGCTGGTGGGGGACCTGATCTTCGCCCAGGGCATCGGGCGGACCGACTTTCCGCGCAGCGACCACGGCGCGATGATGAGGAGCCTGGAGCGGACGTTCACCGAGCTGCCCGGAGAGACCGTCATCTATCCGGGGCACGGCCCTTGGGCGGCCATCCTGGACCAGGCCGAGCCGTACGCGCGGATGTTCATGTGAGCACCGCGACCGCCGTCTCCCGCGACGACGTCATCGACGCGCTTCGTGGCGTGCTGGACCCGGAGCTTCACCGCAGCATCGTCGACCTTGGAATGGTCGGCGACGTCGCCGTCGATGGCGGCCGCGTCCAGGTGTCGATCAAGCTGACCGTCGCCGGTTGCCCGCTCAAGGCCGAGATCCAGCGCCGCGTCAGCGACGCGCTCGTCGAGCTGCCCGGCATCGACGGCATCCACGTCACCCTGGACACGATGACCGACGCCGAGCGGATGTCCGTGCGGTCGGGGATCATCGGTGCCGACAAGCGGGCGTCGCCGTTCCTGGCAGGCGCACGGACCAACGTGATCCTGATCGCCTCGGGCAAGGGTGGCGTCGGTAAGTCCAGCATCACCGCCAACCTGGCGGTCGCGCTCGCCGCCGGCGGATACACCGTCGGCCTGCTGGACGCGGACGTCTACGGATACTCGATCCCGCGGATGATGGGCGCCGATCGCGCACCGGTCATGCTGGGCGACGACCTGATTCTGCCGGTCGAGGCGCATGGGGTGCGTCTGATGTCGGTGGGGTTCATGGCGAG
>JBKKDD010000188.1:0-5221 GCA_046708705.1 Miltoncostaeaceae bacterium
GCCAACGCGGTCGCGGTCGTCGACCTCGAGCGCGCACGGGTCAAGTCGATTCGCGTGTTGGGCACCAAGGACCACAACGTGCTCGGCTTCGGTCTGGACGCCAGTGACCGCGATAACGCGATCAACATCCAGACGTGGCCGGTGCACGGGTTGTTCATGCCCGACGCGATCGCCCGGTTCTCGGTCGGCGGCGCCTCCTATCTGATCACGGCCAACGAGGGCGACGGGCGCGACTACCTCGGCTTCGTCGATGAGTCACGGGTGTCGGCGCTGCCGCTCTCGGCGCTCGCCTTCCCGAACGCCGCGACCCTGAAGCTGAACGCCAACCTGGGTCGGCTGACCGTGTCGAACACCGACGGCCGCACCACCGCCGGCGAGTACGAGGGCCTGTTCGCGTTCGGCACGCGCTCGGCCACGATCTGGAACGCGTCAACCGGCGCACGGGTCTGGGACAGCGGTGACATGTTCGAGCAGGTGACTGCCGACGCCAGGCCGCTCGCGTTCAACGCGAGCAGCAGCAACAACGCATTCGACGACCGCAGCGACAACAAGGGCACCGAGCCCGAGGGCGTCGCCACAGGCAGGATCGACGGCCGCACCTACGCGTTCGTCGGATTGGAGCGGATCGGCGGGTTCATCGTGCTCGACGTCACCAACCCCGCCGCGCCGTCGTTTGTGGAGTGGGCGAACAACCGCGTGTTCAACGGGACGGTGGTGGGTCCCGACAGCGGCCCCGAGATCGTCCGGTTCGTCTCAGCCGACGACAGCCCCTCCGGCAGGCCGACGGTGATCGTCGCGAACGAGATCAGCGGGACCGTCACGCTCTACGAGACCAGCTCGTAGCGAGGGTCGAACGGGCGGCATCGGCCAGGGTGGCCGGTGCGGCCCGTTACCGATCTTCGGGTCTCGTGCGGTCGATATGGCCGAGCGCGGCCAGCATCCTGACCCGACCTTCGGTCAGGCTGTACCTGGCGCCGACGATGCCGCACCGTCCGCGCGCGATCTGTTCGGCGATGGGCGCCGAACGCTCGGCGATCAGATGGATGGTCTGGCGGACGTGCTCGTCGGTCAGCTCGTCGGCGCTGACCTCCTCGCCGCGACCGGCGACCCGCGCCGTCACCAGGCTCGGCGAGACCCGCTCCACGATGTCGCGCACGTACCCGCCGGGCATGGCACCCGTGCGGTGCGCATTGAGCGTCGCGCTGATCGCGCCGCAGTTGTCGTGGCCAAGGACCACGATGAGCGGGATGTCCAGCCCCGTCACGCCGAACTCGAGCGAGCCGAGGACGCCGCTGTCGAGCACGTGCCCGGCCGTGCGCACCACCGCCAGATCGCCGATGCCGCGGTCGAACACGATCTCGGCGGCGACCCGCGAGTCCATGCAGCCGAAGATCAGCGCGAACGGGGTCTGCCGCTCGGCGGTCACCGTGAGCCGGTCGACGTCCTGGTTGGGGTGGGCCGGTGTCCCACCGACGAAGCGGTCGTTGCCCTCGCGCAGGGCCGCCCACGCCTGGGCGGGGCTGCTCATCCCCTGAGCCTTGTCATCGACCCCGGACACCCTGGATGTCGCTCAGCCCTTGGCCGCGATGTACTCCGCGACCATCCTCTCGCCGGCGGCGTGACCCTCCTCGAAGTAGGCCCGGTTGATCTCCTTGAAGACCTCCCACTGGGCCGGCACATCGTCTTCGGCCAGGGTCGCGTCGACGGGGCAGGCCTCGACGCAGGCGTCGCAGTCGATGCACTCGGCGGGGTCGATGTAGAGGATCGTCGCCTCGTCGTGATGCTCCTCACCGGGTGCCGGGTGGATGCAGTCCACGGGGCAGACGTCGGCACAGGACGTGTCCTTGGTGCCGATACACGGCTCTGCGATCACATAGGTCATGCGGCGAAATCTCCTGGGACGAACAACGGTTCGGGGAAACCTTATCAGGGGTCCCTCGGCCGATCGGTACGCTTGACCCGTGCACAGGCTGCGTTTCGGCGCGTTCATGGCGCCCTACCACGACCCGCGCGAGCACCCGACCCTCGCGCTCGAGCGCGACTTGGATCTGATCTCGCTGCTCGACCGGCTGGGGTACGACGAGGTGTGGGTGGGCGAGCACCACTCCACCGGGTGGGAGACGATCGCCTCGCCCGAGCTGTTCCTCGCGGTCGCCGCGGAGCGCACACGGCACATCCGCCTCGGCACCGGCGCCGTGAGCCTGCCGTACCACCACCCGCTGATGACGGCCGACCGGATCGTGTTGCTGGACCATCTGACGCGGGGGCGCATCAACTTCGGCGTCGGCCCGGGTGGACATCTGACCGATGCGGCCATGCTGGGCATCGACCCGGCGCGCCTGCGCGACATGCAGGCCGAGGCGATCGAGGTCATCGTTCGGCTGTTCACCGAACTCGAGCCGCTGACGGTCCGCTCCGACTGGTTCACGCTCCAGGACGCGGTGCTGCAGCTTCGACCGTACCAGCGGCCGTACCCGCCGATCGCGACCACGAGCATGGAGTCGCCGGCCGGGATGCAGCTGGCGGGCCGGTTCGGGGCGGGCGTGCTGTCGCTCGCGGTCGCCCGCGGCCCGCGCGGGCCGATCGACCTGGCGGCGCACTGGGCGATCGCCGAGGAAGCCGCGGCGGTCGCCGGCCGCAGCGTCGATCGGGGCGAGTGGCGCCTCGTCGTGCCGATCCACGTCGCCGAGACCAAGGGGCAGGCGATCGAGGACGTCCGCACGGGGGGCGGGCGCTTCCTGCTCGACTACGTCGAGGCCACGACAGGCCGGCCGCGCCCGGTTCCGGGACCGTCGGAGCTCGTGGTGGACCAGATGACCGAGATCGGCGCCTGGGTCATCGGCACCCCCGACGACGCGATCGCCGCGATCACGGCCTTGCTGGAGCGAAGCGGCGGCTTCGGCGGGCTCATGGTGTTCGGCCAGGAGTGGGGCGGACCCGAGGCCACGCGCCGAAGCTACGAGTTGCTCGCCAGGCACGTGATACCCCGCTTCCAGGGTGCGCTCGACGGTCTGAAGGCGTCGAACGAGGTCGCGCGGGCCACGACCGAGGCGGTGCATCGCGCGCGCACCGAGGGCGTCGAGCAGGCGCAACTGCGCTACGAGGGCGCCGTCGCCACCTCCGAGGCCGACGCTCGCTCAGCCCCGGGCGGCCAGCCGTTGCACGGTTCCTGACCGCGACGTCACGTAGACGGCGCCGTCGGGGGCGGCGTCGAACGACACCAGTTGCTCGACGGTGACGGGCTCCTTGCGTGGCTCGGTCGCCGGGTCGTCGGCCGGGATGCTCCAGATCGTCCCGGAGCAGTAGTCGCCGTAGACGTAGCGGGCGTCGAGGGCGGCGACGCGCTTGTCCCGCACGACGACCCCGCCCGTGATCGAGCACCCGGCGTCGTGGCCGTACTCGGCGACCGGCTGGGTCAGCGCACCCGTGCCATCCAGGTCCTCGCGAACTCCCTTGGCCGCCTGCCGTGTGCCCTCGTAGACGTCCCACCCGTAGTTGAGCAGGTCGGCGTCCCTGGGGAAGACATCGACCTCCTCCCAGGCGTTCTGCCCGACGTCGCCGATCCACGCGTGGCCGGTATCCTGGTCGAAGGTGACGCGCCACGGGTTGCGCAGCCCGTATGCGGCGATCTCCCAGTCCCCGGCGCCGTCGACGTCGCGCCGCAGGAGCTTGCCGAGACGGCTCTGGAGGTTCTGGGCGTTGCCGTCAGGATCATTGGCCGATCCGCCGTCGCCGAGACCCAGGTAGAGCTTGCCGTCGGGCCCGAACGCGAGGTTGCCGCCGTTGTGGTTGGCAAACGGCTGGTCGACCTCCAGCAGCACACGCGTCGGCGCTGGCGCGATCCGGCCCGATGCCGACGTATGCTCCTCGACCCGCGTGTCACCGGCCGGGTCCGACAGGTGCAGGTAGACCAGCCCGTTACGCGTGAACTCGGGATGCAGCGCGAGCGACAGCAGGCCCTGCTCGCCACCGCTCTTCACCCGTGACGAGATGTCGAGGACGGGCTCGTCGGCCAGCGTGCCGTCCTGCGTCGCACGAACCCGGCCTGCCTGCTCGACGATCCAGAGTCTGTTCCCGTCACCCGGCAGCGCGACGGTCTGCACCGGTGTCTTCAGACCCGAGACCACCGGGTCGAGCGTGATGCCCGCCGGGGGCGGGCCGCCGCTCGTCTGGGTGGACGGGGCCGTCTGAGCAGGGGCGGCCGTTTCCCCCCCGCACCCTGCGGTCGCGATCACCAGGGTCACCGCGACGATCCATCCGAGCCGACGACCGCGGCGCGGCGGGATCGCGCTCGCTGCGTCCACTCCGTCCAACCGTGCGCTCGTCATGGTTCCTCCGTGGTGCGGCGCGCCAGGGGCGCGTGTTGTCGCTTCACGTGACCCTGACCGCCTCGGGCCGGTCACTCGGAGCAGGGTTCCCGGTTCCGACGCATTTCAATCGTGGTCGAAGGGAAGAGCGCCGGGCGCCGGGCCCGCGAGCGGGCTGACCGACCCCGCCTGCGCACGGTGTCTACACGGCGACGGGCGCCGCTGCCAGGATGTGGTCACGAACCTCCCGCAGCGCGATCGCGGCCGCGGTATCCGGGCGGCTCAGGACCACGGGGACGCCGCCGTCTCCGGCACGGGCCACGTCGGACTCGAGCGGGATCCGGCCCAGGAGAGGGACGCCGAGCTTGGTCGCCAGCGCCTCGCCGCCGCCGCCCGAGAAGATCTCGTGGCGAACGCCGGTGTCCGGCGCGATGAACCAGCTCATGTTCTCGACCACGCCCAGCACGTCGATGTCGACCCGTCGCGCCATCGCTCCGGCGCGCTGCGCGACACGCTGTGCGGCCAGTTGCGGGGTCGTGACGATCACCATCCTCGCGTCGGGGGCCAGTGACGCGAGCGAGAGGGAGACGTCGCCTGTGCCCGGCGGCAGGTCGACCAGCAGGTAATCCGGGTCGTCCCAGAAGACTTCGGTCACGAAGCTGGTCAGGGCCTTGTGAAGCATCGGGCCTCGCCAGATGACCGGCTGGTCGTCGCTCGCCATGAACCCCACCGACATCAACCGCACCCCGTGCGCCTCGACGGGCAGGATCAGATCGTCACCCAGCATCACCGGGGCGCGGCTGGCGCCCATCATCCGCGGGATGGAGTAGCCATAGACGTCGGCGTCCAGCAAGCCGACGCTGTGGCCGCGCGCAGCCAGGGCAACGGCCAGGTTGGCGGTGACGCTCGATTTT
>JBKKDD010000189.1:0-21917 GCA_046708705.1 Miltoncostaeaceae bacterium
CCATGGTCGGCGACGGCGTCAACGACACCCCCGCCCTCGCCCAAGCCGACCTCGGCATCGCACTCGGGACCGGCACCGACGTCTCTTTCACTTTCGGGACGGGAAGGTGTCGGAGTTCTGGTACCACCCGGTGGACCAGGCCGGCATCGACGCCTGGCTTGGCAAGTAGGGCCCGAGCGAGCGTTCCAGGGGCGGTGCGCGGCGGGGAACCGTGCCGCACCGTCCCGTCGAGCCTGCCTCGTCACGATGACTTGGGCGGGGGTTGCCGCGAAAGTGCCGCACTTGCCGTCCCGCGCTGGCCCAGCGAGCGGCGCCCAGGCATGTGTTTGACCTCCGCGATCTGTTTCTACATGGGCGTTTCTGTCATTCTGAGGACGTGTGTGGTCGTCCTTTTCGGCCTGAAGCGCCTTTTGCAAGGCGAGTCGGGCGCTAGGTGGCGTCTCCCCATCCTCTTCACAAATACCCGCAATTAGCGACAAATGGCCCTACCGGTGGGGGGACACGACAAATCCCCAGAAGCCACTGTTCAATGGAGTTTTGGCATCCCCAGGAGCCAAACTCGGCAAGAACCAGCTCTTTTAGAGCACTTTCGTCGGGCCAGAGTTGCCGTGTCACCCAACGTGGTGCCGAAGCGGTAACGACACGGGGAGAGACCCCAAAGCCTCAGTGACGCGCGCCGCCGCACTGATGACGTTGGCTGGTCGTAGATGTTGTACTCGGCTTCGCTACACTGCCTGGCTGCCAGTCACCCTCGAGGAGTTCGCGAATGTCGTCAGAGCACGTTCAGCTCAAAGCCGCCGAGCGCACGAAGTTCGGCACCACCGAGGCCAAGCGGCTGCGCGCAAGCGGGCAGGTGCCCGGCGTGCTCTACCAGGTCGGGAAAGCGTCGCTCTCGTTCGTGCTCCCGGCACGTGACCTCGACAAGGCGCTCCACGGTGAGCACGGCAAGACGGCGGTCTTCGAGATCACCGTCGAGGGCCACCCCACCGTGCCGGCGCTTCTCAAGGACTGGGACCTGGCGCCAGTGCGCGGCAACGTGCTGCACGTCGACTTCCAGCAGGTCGACCTGAAGCAGGAGATCGAGGCCAACGTGCCGCTTGTGCTGAGCGGCATCGCCGTGGGCGTCCGCGACGGCGGAGTGCTCGGCCAGCCCGTGCACGAGGTGACGGTGCGCTGCCTCCCGGACTCGCTGCCCGACAGCATCAAGATCGACGTGACCGAGCTCGAGGCCGGCGCCGTGCTGCACCTGAGCGACCTCAGCGCGCCGCGCGGCGTCGAGCTGATCGGCGATCCCGAGATGGTCGTCGCGTCGATCACCGCGCCGTCGCGGGTCGAGGTCGAGGGTGAGGACGAGGGCGAGGACGAGGGCGAGGAGGGCGCAGAGCCCGAGATCGTCGGCGGTCGCGACGACGACGAGTCGGAGTAGCGCACGGCCGACCCGGATCTGCCCGTTCGGCTCGTCGTCGGCCTCGGCAACCCCGAACCGCGCTACGCACGCACGCGCCACAACGCGGGCCAGCTCGTCGTCGAGCAGCTCGCCGAGCGCCTGGGCGCGGGTCGCTGGAAGGGTCGCTTCGCGGGTCGGTACGCCGAGGTGGCCGGACCCACCGGGCCGCTCGCGCTCCTGATCCCCACGACCTACATGAACCTGTCCGGAGATGCGGTCGGGCCGGCGGCCGGGAGCCTCAAGGCCGCGCGCGCGCAGGTCCTCGTCGTACATGACGACCTGGACCTGCCGTTCGGCACGGTGCGCGGCAAGATCGGCGGGGGCAGCGGCGGACACAACGGCCTGCGCTCCATCACACAGAGGGTCGGCGGCGACGACTACCTGCGCGTGCGCATCGGCATTGGCCGCCCGCCCGCCGACTTCCGCGGCGATCAGGCCGCATGGGTGCTGATGGCGTTCTCGGAGCCCCAGGCTGAGGTCGCGGTGGCGCTGGACACCGCCAAGGCGATGACCGAGGTCGCGATTGCGGAGGGCATGGATGCGGCGATTGCGCGGTTTCACGCGGCGGAGCACGGCTCGCGCGCCCAGGCGCGCCGCAGCCGCCGCGAGGAGGCGGTCGACGTCGCGCCCGATGCGGCCGACACGCCGGACGCGACCGATCCGTGAGCGCCACGCTCGACTCCCTGATCCTGCCGCCCGCCGTCCTGGCCACGGCGAGCGCCTCGCTGGAGGCGCCGGAACGCGCGGGCCAAATCGCGATCGCCCGTCCCGCCTGGCCGTACGTGCTGGCTGCGCTGCAACGCGCCGCCGAACGCCCCATCGTCGTGCTCGTGCCCGGTGACGAGGAGGCGCGCGACCTGGCGGGCGAGATCGCGGCGCTGACCCGGCCCGGGGCCGTGGCGCTGTGGCCGTCGCGTGGGGTCCCCGCTGGCGGCGCGGTCGGCCCCGCGCCACACCTGGTCGGTCTGCGGGCGCGCGCCGCCGGCATGCTCGGCGAGCCGGGGACGATCGTGGTGTCGAGCATCGCCGCGCTGGCGGAGCGGGTGCCCGCAGTCCCCGCGCCGCCGCTTGAGCTTCGCCGCGGCGCAGGCGTCGGGGGCGACCTGGTGGAGCGGCTGGCCGAGCTGGGCTACGAGCGCGTCGTCCAGGTCGAGGAGCGGGGCGAGATCGCGGTGCGCGGCGGCATCGTCGACGTGTTCCCCTCGACCGCCGACCAGCCGGTACGCATCGATCTGTTCGGCGACGACATCGACGACATCCGTGCGTTCTCGCCGTTCACGCAGGTGACCGTTCGGCAGCTCGACGCCATCATGGTGTGGCCCGCCCGCGAGCCCGAGGACGCCGAGTTGGTGGACGCCACGCGGCAGATGCGCGGCGCGGCGCTCGTGCGGCTGGCGCCGGCGCAACACGCCGGGGCGCTGACGCAGGCGCTCGAACTGCTCGAGGACGAGATCGCCGTCGGTGCGATCGCCGACCCCGACGAGCTGTTGGCCGATCTCGCCGCGATGACCACGCTCGACATCGCGTCACCGGCGGGTGGCGCGGCGGGCGTCGTCGACGTGCGCGAGGCCCGGTTCGCGGCCCGTGGCCACGCCGAGGCGACCAACGAGATCGCCCGGCTGGCAGCCGGGGGCCTGCGGGTGCTGGTGTGCTTCTCGCGCAGGGGCGACCTGGAGCGCGCCGCCGTGTCACTGGAGCGCGCCAAGCCCGTCACCATCGATCTCGCCGAACAGGCGCCGACGCCGGGCGTCGTGTCGTTCGCGGTGCTGCCGGTCCGCCGCGGGTTCATCTCGGCCGACCTGGGCATCGCGATCGTCCCCGAGGGCGAGCTGCTTCGACGCCGCCGCGCGAGCGCCCGCCCGACGATGGGCCGGCGGCTGCGTTCGTTCCTCGAGCTGCGCGTGGGCGACCACGTCGTGCACGAGGATCACGGCATCGGCCGCCTGGTCGCGTTCGAGACCCAGACCGTCGCCAACGTCACGCGCGACTACCTGGCGCTGGCCTTCGCCGGCGAAGACCGGGTGTGGGTGCCGCAGGACCAGCTCGACAAGGTGACGCGCTACATCGGCTCCGACGGCTCCGCCCCGCCGCTCTCCAAGCTGGGCGGCAAGGCGTGGGAGCGCCTGAAGGCCCGCGTCCGCGCCGCCGTCCACGAGATGGCGGGTGAGCTATTCGCCCTCTACGAGAGCCGCGGCCGCGTCGAGGGGTTCGCCTTCCCCGAGAACGACACGGCGGTCAGCGAGTTCGAGCACCGCTTCGCCTACCGCGAGACGCCCGATCAGGAGCGGGCGATCGACGAGGTAATGCAGGACATGGAGCGCGCCCAGCCCATGGACCGGCTGATCTGCGGCGACGTGGGCTTCGGCAAGACCGAGGTCGCCATGCGCGCGGCGTACAAGGCGGCGCTCGGGGGCAAGCAGGTGATGGTGCTCGTCCCGACCACGCTGCTGGCCCAGCAACACCTGGGGACGTTCCGCGAGCGCTTCGCCGACACCCCGGTCGAGATCGACATGGTCAGCCGCCTGCGCTCGGCGGCCGAGGCCAAGGCGACGCTCGCAAGATTTCGAGCCGGCACGCTCGACGTCCTGATCGGCACCCACCGCCTGCTCGGCATGGACGTGCAGCCCAAGGACCTCGGCCTGGTGATCCTGGACGAGGAGCAGCGCTTCGGCGTGGCGCAGAAGGAGGCCATGCGCCAGCTGCGGCTCCGCGTCGACGTCCTGTCGCTGTCGGCCACCCCGATTCCGCGCACGTTGCAGATGTCGCTGTCGGGGATGCGCGACATCAGCGTCATCGAGACCCCGCCCGCGGGCAGGCGCGCGATCGCCACACACGTCGGCGAGTACGACGAGGCCCTGGTGCGCGACGCGCTCGAGCGCGAGCGCGCCCGCGGCGGACAGAGCTTCTGGCTGCACAACCGCGTCGAGTCGATCTACGAGGCCGCCGAGGCGGTGCGGGCGCTGGTGCCCCAGCAGCGGGTTGCGGTGGCGCACGGCCAGATGCCCGAGCACCAGCTCGAGAAGGTGATGATGACGTTCATGCGCGGCGAGACGGACGTGCTGGTGTCGACGACCATCATCGAGGCCGGGCTCGACGTCCCCAACGCCAACACGCTCGTCGTCGAGCGCGCCGATCAGCTCGGTCTGTCGCAGCTCTACCAGCTGCGCGGGCGCGTGGGCCGCTCCGCGACGGCCGCGCACGCCTACCTGATGTATCCCGACGACGCCGCCCTGACCCGCGACGCCGCCGCCCGCCTCCGCGCGGTCGCCGACTACACCGAACTCGGCAGCGGGCTTCGCATCGCCATGCGCGACCTCGAGATCCGGGGCGCGGGCAACCTGCTGGGCGACGAGCAGAGCGGCCACGTCGCGGCGATCGGCTTCGAGCTGTACCTGCAGATGCTGAACGACGCGATCACCGCCCGGCGCGGCGAGATCGCGCCCGACCGCGAGGCACGGGTGGAGATCCCGGTGTCCGCGTACATCCCCAGCGACTACGTGGGGTTCGAGGCCGCAAAGATCGACCTGCACCGGCGCATCGCGCTCGCCGACGAGCAGGCCCTGACGGTACTGGCGGCCGAGCTGACCGACCGTTTCGGTCCGCCGCCGCCGCCGGTCGAGGCGTTGATCACCGTGCAGCGCCTGAAGCTCAAGCTGATGCGGATGGGTGGCTCGCGTTTGGCGGTGCGGTCGGGCCGTGTCGTCGTGGCGCCGGTGGCGCTGACCAGCGCGGCGCTGCGGGCGCTGCGCGGCCTGGATGCCCGCGCCACCTACTCGTCGGCCGATCACACCGTCTCGGTCCCAGCCCCGTCGGCGCCCCACGAGCGGCTCGAGGCCGCCGAGCGCGCGATCGATGCCCTGATGGAGGCGTTTGCACAGGCCGCCTGAGCGGCTGGGGTTCCGAAGCCCCGTGCTACCATCGCCGGCCGTGAGCACCAGGCCCAGACGCACGATTGTCGCGGCCCTTCTCGCCCTCGCGGTGGGCACCGGCCTGGCGGCGTGCGGCGGTGACGACGGCGGCGGTGGCGGTGACGTCTCGATCGGTCCCGACGACGCCGTCGCGATCCAGATCGGCGCCCAGAAGATCACCAACGGCGAGATCGAGCGCCGGGCCATGTTCCTGGCGACCAACCCGACCTCCGACCAGCCCATCACCGCGCCGGCCAAGGACAGCAAGGAGTTCAAGGAGTTCCGGCTGCAGGCCGCCGAGCAACTGCGCGACGAGCGCGTCTTCGGCATCCTCGCCGCTCGGTGCGGCACGCCGTGCGCCGTCACGCCCAAGGAGGTCACGACCCAGCTCGACGAGATCCGGGATCAGCAGTTCGGCGGCAGCGCGGCCGAGTTCAAGAAGGCCCTGGAGGGTCGCGGCATCAACGAGGACGACCTGCGCAAGAGCCTGACGGCCAGTCAGCAAGAGCAGCAACTGACCGCCCGTGAGCAGGACAAGGTCGTCTACACCGACGCCGAGGGTATGGCGTACTACACGAAGAACATCTCCCGGTACAAGCTCGTCGCCGAGACCCGGATCTCGCACATCCTGCTCGCGACCAAGGCGGCAGCCGCCGCAGCCCGCGCCGAGGCGACTCCGGACAACTTCGCGGCGCTCGCCCGGGCCAAGTCCATCGATCCTTCCGCCAAGACGCCCGGCGGCGAGGACCTGGGCTCGGTGGCCGGAGGCGGGCTGCTGCCCGAGCTCGCGGCGGCCGCCCAGCAATTGAAGCCCAACCAGATCTCCGCGCCGGTACAGAGCCAGTTCGGTTGGCACATCCTGCTGATGCGTCAGGTCAAGGCTCGCACCAAGCCGTACGCCGAGGTCAAGAACGAGATCAGGACCCAGGAGATCCAGGTCAAGCAGGCCGCCGCCGTGCAGAAGTGGCGCGACACGGTTGTCAAGAAGGTGCAGGACACGACCAAGTACCTGAACTCCAAGATCGCGCCCGCCGTTCCCACCACGCCGACGACGACGACCACCGGCGCCGCGCCTGCGACCACCACCGGGGCGAACACCACGGGCGCGACGACCGGCACCGGCCCGGCGACGACCGCCACGCGCTGATGGCGGTCACGATCGTTGGGCTCGGGCCCGGCGATCCCGATGCGGTGCCCGTTGCCGCGATCCGCGCGATCGCCGCCGCTGCCGAGCTCTACGGCGTGGACCTTCGCGACGAGCTGGCCGGCGCCCTTGACCCGGATGTGACGCGCGTCGACGGGCTGGACGGGGTGCCGGACGGCGCTGTCGTCGTCGCCGACGACATGACCGCCCACCGCTTGGCGGGTGCGGCGCCCGCGGCGCTGACGATTCCCGACCGTCCGGTGCTCCGCGACCGGGCGATCGGCGCGGCGGTCGCAGGGCTCGCGCGGGTCGGCGCGCACCTGCGCCGCGAATGCCCGTGGGACCGGGATCAGACCGCGGCGACGATCGTGCCGCACACGGTCGAGGAGGCGTTCGAGGTCGCGGAGGCGGTCGCAGCGGGAGACACCGTCCGCCAGGCCGATGAGATCGGCGACCTTCTGTTCCAGTCGGTGTTCCTGGCGCAACTCCTCGAGGAGGCCGGCCACGCGGACCTCGGGGCCATCGCCGACGCCCACGCCCGCAAGCTGATCGTCCGCCATCCCCACGTCTACGGCGAGCAGGTCGCCGAGACGGCGAGCGGCGTGCGGGACCTGTGGGAGCGTCAGAAGCGCGAGGGACGAGGCGGCGGGATCTTCCACGAGCTGCCCGCGGGGCTCCCCGCGCTGGCCTATGCGACCAAGGCGCAGCGGCGCGCGGCGTCGGTGGGGTTCGAGTTCGCGGTCGCGGGGGCGGCGCTGGCGAAGCTCGATGAGGAGATCGCCGAGCTGCACGCCGATCCCGGGGCGGACGAGCTGGGCGACGTGCTGTTCGCGTGCGTGGCGGTCGCACGGGCGCTCGCCGTCGACCCGGAGCTTGCGGTTCGCGCCGCCGCGCAGCGCTTCCGGCAGCGCGTCGAGGCGGCGGCCGAGCTGGCGGAGGCCTCGGGAGCACGTTTCGAGGATCTGGATGCGGCGGCCCAACTGGCGCTCTACGCCGAGGCCAAGTCGGATCGGTCGCCGTAAACTGCGCCCCCACCCACTCGCTCCGGAGGCCGCATGTCCAAAATCGCCCGTGTCCACGCCCGCCAGATTCTGGATTCACGCGGCCAGCCGACCGTCGAGGTCGAGGTGGAGCTCGAGTCGGGAACCGTGGGTCGCGCGGCGGTTCCGTCCGGGGCGAGCACCGGAGCGCACGAGGCGCTGGAGCTGCGTGACGCCGACGCCGGGGCGTACGCCGGGAAGGGCGTGCTGAAGGCCGTCGCCAACGTGGAGCATGAGATCGCGCGGGTCATCGTCGGTCGTGACGCGACCGACCAGTCGACCATCGACCGCGTGATGATCGAGCTGGACGGCTCGCCGACCAAGTCGCGCATCGGCGCCAACGCGATGCTCGGCTGCTCGCTGGCGGTCGCGGTGGCGGCCGCCAACGACGCCCGGCTGCCGCTCTACCGCTACATCGGCGGGGCCCGCGCGCACCGACTCCCGGTGCCGTTCATGAACATCCTGAACGGCGGCGCGCACGCCGACAACAACGTGGACGTGCAGGAGTTCATGGTCGTCCCCGTCGGGGCCCGGACGTTCGCCGACGCGTTGCGTGCGGGCGCAGAGATCTACCACCGACTCAAAGACGTCCTGCGGTCACGCAACCTGGCCACGGGCGTGGGCGACGAGGGCGGGTTCGCGCCGAGCCTGGCGAGCAACCGCGAGGCGCTCGACGTGATCGTCGAGGCGATCGCCGCCGCGGGGTACCGGCCGGGCGAGGACGTCGCGCTCGCCTTGGACGTCGCCGCGACGGAGTTCTACCGCGGCGGGGCGTACCACCTGGATGGCGAGGGCCGGACGCTCAGGCCGGACGAGATGATCGATTTCCTGGCGGAGCTGACCGAGGCCTACCCGATCGTGTCGATCGAGGACGGGATGTCGGAGGACGACTGGGACGGTTGGAAGGCCCTGACGGACCGGCTCGGCGCGCGCGTCCAGTTGGTCGGCGACGACCTGTTCGTGACCAACCCGACGCGGCTTCGTGACGGCATCGAGCGCGGGGTGGCGAACGCGATCCTGATCAAGCTCAACCAGATCGGCACGCTGACCGAGACGCTCGCGGCGATCGACATGGCCGCCGGTGCCGGCTACGCTTCGATGATCTCGCACCGCTCGGGCGAGACCGAGGACACCACGATCGCCGACCTCGCCGTCGCGACCGGCGCAGGCCAGATCAAGACCGGGGCGCCCGCCCGCAGCGAGCGGGTCGCCAAGTACAACCAGCTCATCCGGATCGAGGAGCGCCTAGGGCCGGCGGCGACCTACGGGCTGGGCGAGGGGGCGTTCGGCCGCTGATGCAACGACCGGCGGCAGGAACCGCGGCCTCCACGGCGTACCCCGCTTCGAAGGCGAACCGCCCGGGTTCGCCGTGTCCGGAGGGCAGTCGTCACCAGCGCACTCACACCGAAGCGCCTGTTCATCGTCGGCATCGTCGTCGCGCTGGTCGCGTCGTACCTCGGATCGGCGCGCGGGTACCTCGAGCAGCGGGGGGAGCTCGGCAAGCAGCAGGTGGCGTTGGGCGCGATGCGGGCCGAGCGGGACGCGATCCGCGCGCGGCTCAAGCTGCTCGACACCGCCGCGGTGATCGAGGCCCGCGCCCGGGAGCTGGGATATGCGAAGCCCGGCGAGATCCCATTGCGGGTGACCGGTCTTGAGCACCGGCGCCCCGCTGCGGTCGTCCGCCGTGACGGTGGTGGATTCTGGGACTTCCTGCCCGACGTCTTCTGATGTCGCGGCGGTCACACGGCTGCTGGGACGCACCCCGTTCACGCGTTTCACGATCGCCGTACGGTGTCCATTCGGCGGACCGGCCGTACTCGAGAGCCCGCCACATGACCTGTTGGGCAAGCCGTTCCCCACGCGGTATTGGCTCGCATGTCGTGCGCTCGCCTCGGACGTCGGCACGCTCGAGGCGGCGGGCGGCGTGCGCGCGCTCGAAGCCGACCAGGAGCTGAACGGGGCGCTCCGCGACGCCCACGCCGCGCACGCGAAGCTGCACGAGGGCCATCGCGTCGGCGGAGTGGGGCAGGAGGGGCGGGTCAAATGCCTGCACGCGCAACTCGCGTTCGCGCTCGCATCGGGTGGCAACCCCGTCGGCGACTGGATCGTCGAGCGCGCGGCGCCCGCGTGGCCCGTGCGCTGCTGCGTCGAGGCCGGCGGGTGAGCGTGGACTCGGCCGTGGCGGCAGCGGTGTTCGAGTGGCAGGACGGCGCCCGCCGCTTGGCCGCGACCACCGGCGTCGAGCGGATGGCCTGCCTGGCCGTCGTGGACGCCGTGCACGCGGAGCTCAAGCGCCGCCTGGGCCGCCCGTTCACCGTGTCGGACCTGGCGGCGGCCCACCGCGACGCGGTCTCGTGGTTCTTGCCCGTCGCGACCTCGGTGGCGCCGCGCCACCCGGTCGCCCACGACGCTGCGATCGCTCTGGACGGCGCGTTCGCGAGCTACATGCGCCACGCGATCGACGCGGGCCTGTGGTGAGCCACCCCCGTACCGATCCGCGGGCTCGTCCCGTCAAGCGCCGGATCACCGTCGGCCTCGCCGTCGTGATCGCCGTTCTCGCCCTGGCGCTGGGCGTCGTCGCCGGCTACGTCGCCCGTGGCGGTCCCCCCGACCCGGTCCTCGTCACCACCCAGCAGGACCTGACCGTCGTGACCACCCCGGAGCCCCCGGCCCCGTAGCCCGGGCTAGCCGGGGGATTCGGTGAGGAGCACCTCGAGCGTCTCGGTGACCGGCGAGGTGGCGCGGAAGCCTTCCCGGGCGTTGGGTGTGGGGGGTGCCTGCGGGTCGTTCGTGCCGAGCGCGAGGATCTGTTGGAGTACGGCGTCACGGCGCTCTGGGGGGAGCGTCATCGACACCAGGACACCGGTGCTGCCGGGCGGGGGCGTCGCCTCGACCAGGGTGCCGCCGGCATCGGCGACGAGCCGGCGGACGTCGGTGAGGCGCGCTGCGAGCGTGGCGGGGGCGACCCGCACGACCGCCGGTGGTTGCAGCCCTGTCTGGGCGTCTGCCGCGGGGGCCAACTGGGTCACGGTGCCCGACGGCGCCGACGGGTCGGTCGCCGACTCGACCGCGCTGACGCGCGCGCTCTGCGAGCCGCCCGCGTCCCCCGCCGGTCCGCCCGAGTTGCCGATCACGCCGACGGCGACGAGGACCGCGATCACGGCGGAGAGCGCGGGCGCCGCCACGAGGATCCGTCCGCGCCACCCGGAGTCGCGCAGGCGTCGGAGGCGGCTCGGGAGCGGCTGCTGGGCGGAGAGCGTTCGGACGCGAGCGCGCAGGGCTTCCGGCGCATCCGGGGCCGCCTCACGCAGAGCGCCGGCCAACGCCAGCATCTCGCGAGCCTGGTCGTCGTTCGGCTCGGCTCGGCCGTCCAGGATCGCGTCGAGCCGCTCGGGGGTCATCCCGCTCACGGTGCGAGCTCCCCGCGGAGCTTGGTCATCGCGCGATGCAGATGGGTCGAGCACGCCGACGGGCTGATGCCGAGCACTCGGGCCGCCTCGGCGCCGTCCAGATCCAGCAGCACGCGAAGGGCGACGACCTCGCGTTGGATCGGCGTCAGCGTGCCCATCGCCGTGGCCAACGGGGGCGGCAAAGCCTCAGCGGCCTCCGGGGCGGGAGTCGCTTCCGGATCGCCAGCGACCGCGCGCACCTCACGCGCGCGCCGCCGGACGTCGCTGCGAAAGTGGTCGAGTGCGATCCGGCGGGCGATCGTGACCAGCCACGGCAGCACCGTCCCGCGCGCCGGGTCGTACCGGCTCCATGCGCGCAGCGCACGCTCGAACGTCTCGGATGTCAGGTCCTCGGCCAGGTGGGCGTCACCCGTGAAGTGGCGCAGGTAGCGGTACACAGGGTCCAGGTTCGCCTCGGCCGCATCAGCGAACGTCGGGCGGCTCACACCGACCCTCTGGGTTCCCAACGCGAGCGCGGCGACGGTCATACCCTCCATACGGCGCGGAGCCGTCTCTCGTCACACCCGCGGCCCGGTGGCCGCCGGCCGAGAATACCGTGCGACACCGGGAGACGAGCTACCGCGGGGCGCCGGGCGCGGGCGCGGTCCAGAGCGCGGCAAGGGTCGCATCGGCGCTCTCGCCACGGTTGATCAGTGCGTGGATCGCCGGCAGGGCCTCGCGACGCAGGTAGACGTGGCGCTGACCCACGCTCGGCTTCTCACCCAGGAGGCCCGCGCGCAGCAGCGCCTCGCCCACGTGCAGGGCGTCGGCCCGTGCTTCCGGGGGCGCCCCGCGCGCCAGGTGATCGAACTCGGTGTGGTACTGCGCGCCGACCTTGCGCTTGTGCATCAGCCGCCGCAGCACGCGCCGCGCATGGCGACGTCGGGGACACGGATCGTCCTCGATCGCGAAGCTCGGGCCGGCACGAGGCGGCTCCGGCCCCTGGAACCCGCGGTGTCGCAGCAGATCGACTACGTCTGCCGGATAGGCGGCCTCCTCGAGCCCCCACCCCTGGTCCAGGAGCGCCAGCGCCAGCGGCACCGGATGCACCCGCGTCAGGTGGGCCATCGCAACCAGGCCGCCGCCGGTCGTCGCGGCAGGCAGGGGGGTGAGCTCCAAGGGCGGGCCGTCGATCGG
Organism: Miltoncostaeaceae bacterium; assembly: GCA_046708705.1. Lineage (GTDB taxonomy): Bacteria > Actinomycetota > Thermoleophilia > Miltoncostaeales > Miltoncostaeaceae > CALMEC01. Next base: position 12,126 of record JBKKDD010000189.1, read on the forward strand.
CACCCCCGGCAGCTCTGGTGTCGCAACGCGTGCCGGGCCGGGATGCGCATCACTCAGCGCCACGGTGGCAAGGAGCGGCTCCAGGCCGGGCAAAAGCAGCGCGGTGAAGCCGTTCCAATCGACAAACCGGATGTCTTCGATGCGGGCTCCGGCCGCGACGGCGGCGCGAAGGCACCGGGTCAGCACGCTCATCGTCCCGCGCGGAGCGAACCGCTCGGTGCCGGTCACCGGGATCGGCAGCAGCCAGGCGGGCTCTGTGTCGGGGCCGATGCCCGTCCAGATCCATGCCGTGTAGGCACGCGTGAACGTGGACCGCGCCGAGACCGCGAGCGTCTGCGAGACGGCCTCCTCCACGTCGCCGCGCTGCCACGCGACCAGGCGCGCGGCGACCTCCACCGGGTCGCGGTGCAGGTCGGCGATCGTCGGCGCAGTCGTGGTCACGACCCAACCGTAGCGACGTGCCCAACCCGGTTCCATTGCGCACCGGGCCGGGAGGTGTCCCGCACTGGCGATTCTCACTCAAGTTTCACTCATGGGCCTCCGATGAGAGACCAGTAAAGCGGCGCGCGGGCCCGAGGGCCGCGCCGCGACCCAACCGGTGGGGGAGTCTGTTGCTCAGAGTCGTGTCGGAGCCGAAGGTCGAAGGGGGTGTCGTTCACTCCCCGGTGCTGGGTCGGCTCGAGATCGAGTCGGCCCGTGTCGTGCAGTTCATCGCGTCGATCGCCGGTTTTCCGACCTGCTTCAGGTATGCGTTGCTGCCGTACATGCAGGCCAACGGTCGCGAAGATCCGGCGATCCGGTGGCTGCAGGCGATGGACGCGCCGTTCCATACCTTCATCGTCGCCGATCCCTGGAGCGTGGCTCCCGAGTACGCCCCCGAGATCGCCGACGCCGACGCCGAGCAGATTGACGCGTCGTCGCCAACCCAGACGACTGTCTACGGGATCATGACCGTGTCACACCGCGATCGCGAGCTGTCCATCAACCTCAGGGCGCCGCTGATCATCAACCAGGAGTTGCGCCTCGCCAAACAGGTCGTAATCCTGAACGGCGAATACACGACACACCATCGCGTGTGCGAGCTCCCCTGACCGAACTTCCCTGACGGGGGCGAACGCCGTGACGTTGTCGCGGCCGAGGCCATCTCCGTCGTCCCGGCTGACGACCCTTTCGGGCCTGCCCTTACTCCTCCGGCTCGTCGGCATCGTCGTCGTCGACCTCGTCGAGGGGGACCTCTTCGATCTCGTCGTCGGCCGGCACCAGCACCTCTGCCACGTCCTCGGCATCGTCGTCGACCTTGAGGACCTCGTCATCACCGGCGTCCTCGACATCGGCGACGTCGGCCACCTCGGCGGCGGCGGCGCCCTCGATCACCCGGGCCAAGGCGGGTGTCAGCACGTCGGTGTCGTCGTCCAGGTCGACATCATCGTCGTCGCCGTCCAGGCCCTGCAGCAGCAGCGGGTCCGTCTCGAGGAGCGCGACGTCCGGGATGCCCTGCTCGTCGATGAGGCCATCCGGATCCCAGTGGACGATGACCTCGCCGTCCAGGATCTCCGCCTCCGCGAGCGCGACCGGGTCGCGTGTGATCGTCTCCCCGGCCATCGGCGGCGGCGCCGTGTCGACGCGCAGCTCCGCAGGGTCCGCGGTCATCCAAAGCGTGATCTGCCGGGCGCGTTTCGCGACCGCGTGGACCAGCGCGTAGCGCGAGCCATTGACGTGCTCGAGGGCGTGGTCCAACCGACGGCCATGAAGCATGTAGAATCCTTTGATTGCGGGTGCGAGAAGGAAATCAGCCACGCATAGTACAATCTCTTCAGGCATTTGACTCCGCGGTGACCGGGACGCCCCTCAGCAAGGAAGGCACAGCGCATGCTCGTCCTCACCCGAAAGGCGAATCAGAGCATCATGATCGGCGACAACATCGAGGTGTCGGTGCTGTCGGTCATGGGCGAGAAGGTGCGCCTCGGCATCCAGGCGCCGCGTGAGGTCGCCGTGTTCCGCAAAGAGGTCTTCCTCGAGATTCAGACGCAGAACGTCGAGGCCGCCCAGTCGAGCCGCGACGCGCTCGACAAGCCCTTATGGGCGATGAACGAGGCCGAGGGCGCCGAGAGCGGATAGCCCCGGTCGGGAGCGTCCTGGCCAGTCAGGCGCCGATCTGCGGCTCGTGGGTCAGCTCGACGCGCACGGTGGTGTGACCGGACGTGGTGTCGGCCAGCACGTGATCAGTCAATTGGCGCACGATCCACAGCCCTCGGCCCCGCTTGCCGAGCATGGTCGGAGGGTGGTCTCGCACGATCGTGGGAAGGTCGAAACCCGGCCCGCTGTCACTCACGGTCAGCACCAAGCGCCCGTCGAACCAGCCCCTGACGGTGATCGGCGGCGTGCCGTGCTCCTGCGCGTTCGCGATCAACTCGTCCAGGGCCAGGGCGAGGTCGGAGCCCCGTTGCGCGAAGCCATGCCGCTCTGCCAAGTCCCTGATCATCCGCCGGACCGAGGGAATCTCGCTCGGGTCGCCGGTCAGCTCAGTCACGAACCCGTCGGCGCCCCGTGGGGATCCGCCGTCGGTACCGGTGCGCCTCGCCTGCTTCGCCATTGAACCGGTAGTGAAGCATTTACCTCGGGCGTCACCGCACGAGTCGGTCATCCCACGCAGGGTGACTGTCCGAATCCGTGTTTCGGACGAGCCGCGGTAACATGCGCGCCGCGAGGGGCGATAGATCAAGATCCGATCTGCACGTGAACGGGGAGCTTCCGGATGAGGGCGCCGGGCTGGGTTGGAGCGATGACATGCGCGGCGGCGATCCTCGCGGCAACGCCGCCTGCCTTCGCAGCAGACCCGCTGCCGCCCAACGTCATCGCCCCCGGCGTGAGCATCGACGGCGTCGCCGTCGGGGGGTTGACCATCGAGGCTGCACGGCGTGCGGTCATCGACGCCAGGATTGCGCCCAGGTACGCACCGCTCGTGCTCACCCTCGCCGGACGGCGGATGGCGATCAAGCCGGCATCGGCCGGATACGTCGTCGATCTGGACCAGGCCATCGATCTGGCGTTGGGGTACGGGCGCGTCACGCCCCTCGCCGCTCCGGTCGACGTGCCGCTCCCACAGGATGTTGACCGCGCGCGGCTGCGCGAGGTACTCGCCTACCGCGCGGCCGACGTCGAGCTCGCGCCGGTCGACGCGAAGCTGATGTTCAAGAGGGCGCGGCCTCGGGTCCGGCCGCCGCGGATCGGGACGCTCGTCAACGTCGCCAAGTCCGTCCCGCTGGTCGCGACCGCGATGCTGACCCGTGCCACCCCGCAGGTCACGCTCGTCGCGCGCCGCGTGCGCCCGGCCAAGATGAAGGTGGGGGCCAGTGTCGTGGTCAGCCGCCGCGCGCGCGTGCTCTCGCTCTACCGAGAGGCCAAGCTCGTCAAGACGTTCCGTATCGCCGTCGGCACGCCCAGCTACCCGACGCCGCGAGGACTGTTCTCCATCGTCACCAAGCAGCGCAACCCCACCTGGATCCCGCCCGACTCACCGTGGGCCAAGGGCCTGGGGCCGATCCCGCCCGGGCCGGGCAACCCGCTCGGGACACGCTGGATGGGCACGAGCGCCTCGGCGGTCGGCATCCACGGCACCCCGGCCAGCGGGTCGATCGGCACCGCGGCCTCACACGGGTGCATCCGCATGTACGTCCGGGACTCCGAATGGCTCTATGAGCGGATCGCGGTCGGAACCCCCGTGCTCATCGTGTGACCGCCTTCGTGCCCGCGCCGTTCCAGCCGGGCACGCGGCTGATGATCTTGTAGGAGAGCCAGATACAGAGGAAGAACACCGGCCACCCCATCGCGAGCCGCACCACGCCGAGCGCGACCAGCGCGTCCTCGCCGGCCAGGTAGAGGGGAATCTGCACCGCAAGCCGCAGCCCGAACATGCCGACCCAGATCCACGATGCGAGCGAGTAGGCGCGCACCAAGGACGGATCGTGCCGCCACGTCATCTGGGTCTCGCCGCGAAACAGGCTGAGCGCCACGCCCAGCACGGGCCAGCGGATCAGGATCGAGACCAGATAGGCGATGAGGTAGCCGGCGTTCAGCAGGAGCCCCGGGAGGAAGATCGTCTCGGCCCGCCCCGTCCGCTGCGCGATGAAGGCGGCGATGCCCACCCCGGCGAGGCCCGCCAGGACGTTGGGAAGCGGTTGGCGGCGCGCCAGGCGCACCACCGCCAGCACCACCGCGACGGCCAGGGCGGCGATGATCGAGCCGCCGAGGTTGCGACCGCCGACCGTGTACACGGTGACGAACACGAGCGTCGGCAGTCCGGAGTCGACCAGGACCGAGTAGCCGCCGAGCGCGTCGAACATGCTGGGCGCGCGCCCGTCCGCGTCGCCTGGAACCGGTGCGGGCTCCGGCTCCTCGGGTGGGTGGTCGGAGCGCTCGGACATCACCACAACGCTACCGCTGTCATATGAAGTCCGGAGGTGACGCTCGTACCGGTCGCGATCCCTTGCGTCCGCTTATCCTCCGTTGAGCGTGGCGGCGATGCGCGCGGCGTCCGTGGGCGGTACGAGCGCGCGCACCAGCGTGCCATCGGGACCCGCCTCCTGCACCACGTCGCGGCCCACCGAGTAGATCGTCGCGATCACGCCACCCTGGGCATAGGGGATGAGCACCTCGATTGCCGTCAATCGCGCGCGGATGAACTCGACGAGAGCGGCGCGCAGGGCGTCGAGGCCCTCGCCGGTCAGCGCCGAGACCTGGATGGCGTCCGGGTGGCGAAAGCGCAGGGCCTCCCGGCCGTCCGCGTCGAGGCGATCGATCTTGTTGAGGACCAACAGGCGCGGCACCTCGGCCGCATCGATCTCCTGCAGCACGTCCAGCACGGCCGACTCGCGCGCCGCGCGCCGGTCGTCGTCCTCGCTGGCGTCGGCCACGTGCAGGATTAGGTCGGAGTCGCGAGTCTCCTCCAGCGTCGACTTGAACGCCTCGACGAGCTGGTGGGGCAGTGCCCGGATGAACCCGACCGTGTCCGAGAGCACGCTCCGGCTGCCGTCCAGCTCGAACGCGCGGGTCGTCGGGTCGAGCGTCTCGAACAGCGCGTCGTCGGTTGCGGCGTCCGCACCGGTCAGCGGGTTCATCAGGCTGGACTTGCCGGCGTTGGTGTAGCCGGCGAGCGCCAGGCGTGGCACCGCCGCGGCAACGCGGCGCGCGCGCATGACCTCACGGGAGCGCTCCAGGTCGCGCAGGCGCGTGCGCAGCACCGACATCCGTGTGCGCAGCAGGCGCCGGTCGGATTCGAGCTGGGTCTCGCCGGGGCCGCGGGTCCCGACGCCGCCGCCCAGCCGCTCCAGGTGCTGCCAGAGCCCCTCCTGCCGCGCGTAGTTGTACTCGAGCAGTGCCAGCTCGACCTGCAGCTTGCCCTCGGCGGTGTGCGCGTGCAGGGCGAAGATGTCCAGGATCAGGCCGGTGCGATCGACCACCCGCGTGTTGAGCCGGTCCTCGAGGGTGCGCTGCTGGCTCGGGCTCAGCTCGCTCTCGGCCGCGATCACGTCCGGCTTGACCTGCTTGACCTGCTCCACCAGGGCTTCGAGCCTGCCCTTGCCGAGGAACGTCCGGGGGTGGGGATGGTCCTGGTGCTGGACGACGACGTCCACCGTCTCGGCGCCGGCCGTGCGAAGGAGCTCACGGATCTCGGCGATCCGGTCCTGCTCGTCGTCGGGGCGGACGTTCATCGAGGCGACGACGATCGCGCGCTCGACCGGCTTGGAGGTCGGAAACGGGCGCTCCTCGCGCTCCGTCTCCTTCTCGGCCTTGCCGCGATATGTCCGCTGGAGCTCACCCATGTGACGGCACTATTGCGCGTTCTGGGCGGCGCGGGCGGGCCGCGTCAGAAGATCCATGGTTCGCACGATCACCGTGTCGGGCACGGGTCCGTCGGTGCGCACCACCAGGCTCAGGTCCGCCACGGCGACGGACAGCACGCGGACGATGTCCGATCGCGCGCCCCGGGCGCCCGAGATCGCGGTGGGGGTCCACGCGGACAGGCCCGCGGTCTCGGCGGCGCGCTGGACGGCGCCGCCGCCGACGTTGGTCGCGGTTTGATGGTCGGGCCACCGGCTCACCACTGCCCAGACCCGGGCGCCGTTGGGCCCTGACCACGTGCGCATCGCGCCGCCCGCGAACCCGATCTCCTCGTACACCTTGGCGGCCTCGGGCTTTGCCACCCCCGCGAACGTCTTCTGCAGGGCGGCGGCGTCGACCGTCGCGACCTGGCTCGACTGGTCGAGCCCCGGCGGTGTCGGCAGGATCCTGACGAGCGCCGCGAGATCGACCCGCGTGGACGTCTCCTCGGCGGTGACGGCCCCGCACCCCGAGACGAGCAGGGCCAGCACGAGCAGGGCGACGACGCGGAGCACGAAAGTCACTCTAGCCCCGATTCCCTCCCGCCAGCCCCGATCTTCGCCCGGCACCCGGCCCAGACGCTCCCCCGCGCCCCCGGGACCCGACCGGAGCAACCCTGCGCGGCCCGGTCCCCCGTCGTGCCCGACCGGAGCACTCCTGAGCGGCCTGGCCCCGTCCGGGCGCTCGACCGGAGAACCCCCGGCGTTCCGGCCCGGCGCGGCTGGTGACGGAGCGGCCCTCCCGCCCGGTAGGTCACGCGCGCCGTGAACGCCCGGAGTGGCCTGGATCCGTCGCCGCTCTGTCGGCGGGGATGTCGTGACAACTGTCGAATGGATCTGGGCCTTAACGGATCCACAACGCGGGTCTCGGCTGGATCGCAACCCCCCTCGCTACAATTCGCGTGTGGAGAAGCCCAAAACTTCGTTCCGGATTCCCACCGGACAAAGGAGAGATACTCGATGAGCCTCGCCGCCCAAAAGGCGCAAAACACGCTGCGCACGTTCGTTCTGATCGCAGGCTTGACCGGCCTGCTGTTGGTGGTCGGACAGATGGTCGGTGGTCGCAGCGGCCTGATCTTCTTCGCCGGGCTGGCCGTGATCATGAACCTGGCCATGTACTGGTTCAGCGCCAAGATCGCGCTCAAAATGAGCAAGGCGGTGCCCGTCTCGGAGTCCGAGGCGCCCGAGTTGCACGGGATGATCGCCCGGCTGGCGACGCGCGCCGGCATCCCCAAGCCGAGCGTGTACGTCACGCCGGCCGAGCAGCCCAACGCGTTCGCGACCGGTCGCAACCCCCAGAACTCGGCCATCGCCGTCACCCAGGGGATCATGCAGGCGTTGTCCCCGCGTGAGCTCGAAGGGGTCATCGCCCACGAGATGGCCCACATCAAGAACCGCGACATCCTGATCGCGAGCATCGCCGCGATGGTGGCCGGCACGATCTCCGCGATCGCAAACTTCCTGCAATTCTCGATGTTCTTCGGCGGCGGCGACGACGACGACAGCCCGCTCGGGTTCATCGGGATGATCGCGACGATCATCTTCGCGCCGCTCGCGGCGATGATCATCCAGATGGCCGTGTCGCGTCAGCGCGAGTACCAGGCAGACGCGACCGGCGCTGAGTTCCTCGGCGACGGCAACGGCCTCGCCGACGCGCTGGAGACGCTCGAGCGCGGCTCGCTCGCCATCCCGCTCGCCGTCAACCCGGCCGCGGCACCCCTGTACATTGTCAATCCGCTCGCCGCATTCGGCGGGCGCGGGATGACGAAACTCTTCTCGAGCCACCCCCCGACCGAGGAGCGCGTCCGGCGCCTGCGGTCGTTCACCGGGCTGCTCCTGACCACATCGAAGGGGCTGGAGATTTGAGCATCAAGGACGAGGTCGCGAAGCTGATCAACAGCGAATCCGCCGGCCACAAGCGCCTGATCGAGTACGTAGTGCGTCAGCTTCGCGCCGGTCGTGACATCAAGGCGGTGCTGGACGACCCGTACGTGACCAACCGCTCCACGACCATCGACCGCCGCGCTCTGCTGGAGGAGCCGGAGGTGATCGCGGCGGCCGGCGCCGAGTTGGAGTCGCTTCGAACCCAGCTGGAGGCGGCAATCGGAGGTTGACCAGAACTACGCCCCGAAGGCGTATCGTCTGACGAATGATCGGTCCGCGTCGTGGTGGGAGGTGCGGCCTCTCCCGCCGCGCGGTGGGCGTGGCAGTGTGATCACGTGACCCGCTTCCTCGAGGAGAACGAGACCATCATCCTGTTCGCGCAGGGTTTGGTGTTCTTCTCGCTGGGGTTCGCCGTATGGATCCAGCGCCGCCGGGCTACCCGGCTCAGGTTGACGCAATCGTTGATCTGGCTCGCGGCCTTCGCCTTCGTCGAGGCGCTCGCCGTCTGGGGATTTGTCTTCGTCCCCATCCAGGAGGGCTATGTCAATCCGGGACTCATCGATGCCCTGCTCATCGTGCGGGCAACACTTCAGACGGCGGCCTTCCTGTTCTTGCTGCAGTTCGGGCTGCGCCTGACCATCGACTCGGAACGCCGGAGACATGCGTGGACGTCGTTGTCCTTCGTCGGATGGGCGGGGTTGCTGGTCGGCGCCGGCGTCGTCACCGCGGATGCCGGCTGGACGGTCGGCCAGTGGGAGGAATCGGTCGAAGCACTTGCCCGACACGTGATCCTGCTGCCGGCGGCGGCCCTCGCTGCGGTCGGCCTGTGGCGTCAGCGTGGTGAGCTGGCAGATGCGGGCCTTCGCGGCATCCGGCCGTTCGCGGCCGCGGCCGCCGGGACACTGCTGTTCTACGCGCTGATCGCCGGTATCCTCGTCGACAACCCATTCTGGTCGCCTGGGGAGCCGGGACCCGATGTCGCACGGTTCGGCGCCGAGGGAATACAGCTCGCCGTGTTCCGCGGCCTTACCGGCGTGGTACTCGCCGTCATCGCAGTCAAGCTCCTCGAGATCTTCGAGTTCGAGGCCAAGCAGCGGATGGAGTCGCTCGACCGCGCGCGCGCCGTCGCGGAGGAGCGCGCTCGATTTGGCCGCGACCTGCACGACGGTACGATGCAGGCGCTGTATGCCGCGGGACTGAACCTGGAATCCGTCGCGATCACCTCGACGGACACCTACACGCGCAGGCAGGTGCGTCAGGTGGTCGAAGGGCTCAACGCGACCATCAGTCAGATCCGCGAGTACATCTCGGGGCTTCGCCGGCCCGATGACGACGCTGAGACGATCGCCGAGCGGCTCAAGGATCTGGCACGCAACTACGCGCGAGAGACCGGGGTGACGGTCGACGTCTCCGTGCGTGGCGTGGACTCGGCCGGACCGTTGCCCGAGGAGGCCGGTCAGCATTTGGAGCAGGTGTTGCGTGAGGCGCTCTCCAACGCCGCCCGACACGGCCAGGCCTCCCAGATCGTGGTCGAGTTGGTGTTCGCGCCCGACGAGCTCGACCTGATCGTCATCGACGACGGGATCGGCATCGCCGACGCTCCCGCCCACACCGGTGAGGGTCTGCGTAACATGAGGGAGCGCGCTCGCCGGTTGGGAGGTCGCGCCGAGATCGGTCGGATCGCCGGCAGGGGAACGCGTGTCGCGCTCGAGATCCCGCTGGACATCGAGGCGCCCGACGAGTCCGATTCCGAACCCCAGGAGGTCCTGCGTTGAGCGCTCCCGAAATCATCCGTGTCCTGATCGTTGACGACCACCAGGTCGTGCGGCTCGGGTTGCGTTCGCTCATTGCGCACTCGAGCGGCTTCCGAGTGGTCGGCGAGGCCGGCACCGTCGCCGAGTCGATCGCCATGGCCGAGCAGACCAAGCCCGACGTCGTGTTGATGGACATCCGGCTGCCGGACGGCAGCGGCGTGGAGGCCTGCCGCGAGATCAAGAAGCAGCACCCCGACATGCGCGTGGTGATGTTG
>JBKKDD010000190.1:0-5001 GCA_046708705.1 Miltoncostaeaceae bacterium
TTCTCCCCGATGACGCGGGGTCGTTCGCCCGAACGACGTTCAGTGGCCGACGGGCCAATGCTCGACAACGATCTCGGGCATGGGAAAGTCCTTGGGATTGCCGGTACAGAGACGTCCGCCGCTGCTCAGTGCTGCGGCGGCGACCAAACAGTCTGCCTGAGTCAGTGCCACACCCCGTGCGGCGAAGTCGCGTCGCCATTCGCCGGCTTGCCAGCCATGTCGCTCGCCCAGGGGCTCGACTCTGAGGCCCGCGAAGAGTCGCCGCGCTGCCTCAGCCTCCGACAGGCGCAGTCCTCGTACGACCTCGTCAACTCCGATCGCCGAGGTGTATGGCACATCCCCCCCTGCGCGCAACGTCGACACACGGCGACGTGTCTCGGGTCGGCCCCTCAGGATGTCGATCAGGACTGTTGTGTCGAGCATCGCGGCACCCATCAGCCCGCGCGCCTTCCATCCGCCCTGCGCTGTGCTCGAACCCATTCGCCGGCGTCCACGCTCCAGGGGTGATGGTCGTCATCGCCGATCGCGCCGATCGCACTCTCGATGAGCTCCCAACGCTTGACGTCGTCGAGAGCCGTGCGGACAGCCTCGCTCACGTACGCGCTTCGCCGCCCCACTCCGACACGTTCGTCGATCTCGGCGACAAGGGCGTCGTCGAGGGTAATGTGCACCCGCATGTGCCTACGGTAGCACACGATGCGAAACCGGTCGACCAACATTTCCCTGCGGGAGGTCCCGCTGCGCGAGGTTGTCAAGCGATCCTGGGCAGCATCGGCGCCGGGGCCGCGGCTCGGGGGGCGCGGGTAGGATCGCCCGATGGCACAGCCGGTCTGGAGCGTTCCGCTCCCCCCCGATGCCGAGCCGCCGTATGACGTCTTCGTCAACGGTGAGCGGCGCGCGCCCGGCGTCGATTACGGGGTCGACGGGCGCTGGCTCCGGTTCACCTCGCCGCTCAACCCGCAGCCGCAGCTCGGGTTGGGGCGGCGGATCATGCTCGCGATCGGCATCGGCGTCTACGGTGACCTGAAGGGTGATTCGGTGGACGTCAGCTTCCACCGCGGGGGACGCAGCGAGCTGGCCAGCGGCCTGCCGATCATCCCGCCAAGCGGCTCTTGAGGCGCCGCCCGAACCCGGACCCGCGCACCGCGGGGAACGCCCGACGCGTTCGCTACCCTTCGGAGACGTGAACCCCGACCCTCCGACGCAGTCCATCGACGACACCGCGCCCGACCGGTCCACCGCCACAGACCTCATCGACGAGCAGATCGTCGAGGTCGAGGAGGCAGCGCCGGTCGTCGGGCGGCCCCCCACGGTCTCGCAATTACGCCGCGAGCGCAAACGGCTGTGGGACCTGCGGCAGGAATCGCTGTACCACCTGGGCGGGCTGGCGCTCGATCTGCACGGGCGGGCGCTGCTGGCGGATGAGCTGGTCGCGGTCAGGGCCGAGGTGATCGCCGAGATGGACCGGCGCATGGCCGAGATCGACGTGGTGCTGGCCGAGGCCGACGACCAGCGCCGCAGCCGCCGCCGCCGACACCGGGTCGAGGTCGTCGAGCCCGTGGGGTACTGCATGAGCTGCGGCGCGCCCCACCAGGCCGACGCCGCGTTCTGCTTCCGCTGTGGCGCCCGCATCCACGCGCCCGTCGATGACGCCGACACGCAGGTCATCCCCTTGCCCGACGGGGACGCCCGGTGAACGACGAGCACGTGACGTTGCCCGACGACGAGCCCGACCAGCCCACCGAGGTGCGGCCGGCCGGTACGTCCGACGAGGTCGTCGACACCGTCTCCGCGCCCGAGCCGGTCGTGCCCGTGTGCGCCGAGTGCGGCGCCGAGCTGGACGAGGACCAGGCGTACTGCCTCGAATGCGGCGCCCCCACCCCCCTCGCCCCCGGCCTGCGCAGACGCCTCGGCCCGACTGCGATCCTGGCGCTCGGTCTTGCGGCCCTCGGCATCGGCGCCGGGACGCTCGCCTACGCGGTCGCCAACGAAGACTCCCAGACCGCGACCGTGGCGACCGGGCTGACCGCGCCGCCGACGTTCTCGACCTTCCCTACCGCGCTCCCGACCGACGCCACCACACCGACCGCGCTCCCGCCGTTTCCCACCACCGTCCCGCCGCCGGTGACGACGAACCCGATACCCACGACCACTCCGACGACGAGCCCGACGACCGACACGGGGACGACGATTCCGCCGACAGTGTCGACCCCGACGACGACTCCCACGACGACCCCGACGACGACGCCGACGACCACGCCGCGCTCGACGGGCTCGGACACGTGGCCGGACGGGACCTCGGGGTGGACCGTCATCGTCGCCAGCACCTCCAGCCAGGCGGATGCCACGGCGCTGCGCGACCGACTTCGCAGCAACGGGCGCTCAGCGGGGTTGCTCGAAACGTCCCTGTACTCGACGCTGGAGCCGGAGCTGTGGGCTGTCTACGTCGGTGTGATCTCGAGCCGCGCGCAGGCGATCAGCCAGGCCCGGGCGCTTCGCAGCACCTACCCCGGCGCGTACGCGCAACGCATCGTCGAGGGCTAGGCCGAAACTATGCGGTCGTGGTGAGCGTCCGCATGCCGCCAACGTCGTCCGGCAGCTCGGCGATGGAGCGCTCACGCGCCGCGGCGTCGTACGTGCTGTACAGGTACCGGACGATGCGCCGGGAGTCCCAGACGACCGTATCGCCGTCGACGAGCACCGGCACGAGTGACTGCCCGGTCAGCTCGCGCACGACGTCCCGCCGCGGGCGGTCCCGCGGCATCTCGACGATCTCGTAGTCGACGCCGACGTTGGCGAGCGCCTGCCGGGCGGCGGCGCACCATGGACAGCGCTCGAGTTGGTATAGCCGGATCATCGATCCTTCCGGAGTGGTCGTGTCATCAGGGTAGCGTGTCTCGCGGCTCCCGACGTGTGACAGATTGCCGCCGATGACCGTCCGGCCCGATCCATCCGCCCCCGACGCGCTGGTCGGGGTCGACGTGGGAGGCACGTTCACGGACGCGGTCGTCGTCGCGGACGGGCGGTGCGTGACCGCCAAGGTTCCCACCACGCCGGACGACCAGAGCGCCGGCGTCATGGTCGCGGTGCTCGCGGCGCTCGCCCGTGCCGGCCTGGCGCCGTCCGACGTCTCGGGATTCGCGCACGGGATGACCGTCGGCACCAACGCGCTCCTGGAGGGAACCGGCGCGCCGATCGCCCTCGTCACGACGGAGGGCTTCGCCGACGTCATCGCGATCCGCCGCCAAGACCGGGCCCACCTCTACCGACTGGACGTCAACCACCCGCCGCCGCGCGTGCCGTCCGAGCGGCGCTTCGAGGTCCGTGAGCGCTGCGGCCCGGACGGGGTCATCGAGCCGTTGAACGCCGATTCGGTCGCCGAAGCCGTGGCCGCGGTCGCCGCATCCGGTGTGCGCGCGGTCGCCGTCGGACTCCTGTTCTCGTTCGCGTATCCCGACCACGAGCAGCAGGTCGTGGTGGCGCTCCGGGAGGCGCTCCCCGACGTCCACGTCAGCGCGTCGTGCGAGGTGCTGCCGGAGATCCGCGAGTACGAGCGGATCTCGACGACGTGCGTCGACGCGCACCTTGCGCCGGTGCTGCGCGGCTACCTGCAGGCGCTCGGCGCCCGCGCGGATGCCGCGGGTCTGCGGCGACCGGCGATCATGCAGTCCAACGGTGGGCTGATCGCGCTGGACGCGGCGGCGCGGCACGCCGCGTGGACCGTGCTGTCCGGACCGGCCGCGGGCGTCCTGGGCGCCGCGTACGTGGCCGAGTTGCTCGGCGAGCGCGATGTGTTGACGTTCGACATGGGCGGGACGAGCTGTGACGTCGCGCTGATCGAGGGGACACCCGCGCGCACCACCCACACCACCATCAACGGCCACCCTTTGCACCTGCCGATGCTGGACGTGCACACGGTGTCGGCGGGCGGTGGCAGCATCGCATGGGTCGACGACGGCGGGGCGCTGCGGGTCGGACCGCAGTCGGCGGGCGCCCATCCCGGTCCCGCGAGCTACGGGCGCGGCGGCGAGCTGCCCACGGTCACCGACGCCAACGTCGTGTTGGGACGCATCGACGTCGCGGATCCCCTGGCCGGGGACCTGACGCTCGACGCTGAGCTGGCCCGAGAGGCGGTCGGCGGACTGGCGGACCGGCTCGGACTGGGCGACGAGGAATGCGCGCTCGGGATCATCGCGGTGGCTGTTCAGGAGATGGCGCGCGCGCTGCGCGTAGTGAGCGTCGAGCGCGGCGTCGACCCGCGCGGCATGGCCCTGGTCGCGTTCGGCGGCGCCGGTCCGCTGCACTCCTGCGACATCGCCGAGGAGCTCGGCATGCGCCGCGTCATCCTGCCCCATGCCGCGGGCGTGCTGGCGGCGCTCGGGCTCGTCGTCGCGGGGGGGCGACGCGACGAGGTCCAGACCGTGCTCATGCGCCTGGACGCTGCGCTCGACCTGACCGCGCCGCTGCGGGAGATCCAGGTCCGGGCCCGCGCCGGAGTGCCAAACGGCGCGATGTCCTACGCCGCCGATTGCCGGTACGTCGGTCAGACCCACGCGCTGACCGTCGACTGGGACCCCGCCCATCCGCCCGACGACCTGACCGCGCGGTTTCACGACGCCCATCGCCGACGGTACGGGGATGCCGATGCCGGCCGCATGGTCGAGGTCGTGTCGATCCGTGCCGCGGCGACCCGTCCCGGACCACGACCGCGGCTGGCGGGTCTGGGCGAGGTGGCGCTGCCCTCGCCCGCTGCCGCAGGGTTCGCGCTCGACGGCGCGACGGCCTGGCTCGCCGCCGGGTGGCGCGCCCGCAACACCGACCACGCCGTGATCCTGGAGCGCTGATGGACGGCGTGACCCTGCAGATCATGTCGAACGCCCTGCGCGCGGTGGCGGAGGAGATGGAGGCGGCCCTCATTCGCTCGGCCTACAGCCCCAACATCACCGAGCGCAGGGACTGCAGCACCGCGCTGTTCGACGCCGCGGGGCGCATGGTCATACA
>JBKKDD010000191.1:0-2999 GCA_046708705.1 Miltoncostaeaceae bacterium
GACGGTGCCACGGGGGATGTTCACGAAGTCGCCGGGGCCCGCCATGACGAGCTCCTCGCCCAGCAGGAACTCGATCTCGCCCTCCAGGAGGTAGAAGGTCTCGTCCTCGCGGCTGTGACTCCCACCAGTCGCCGTGCCCGCGATCATAAAAGATCGCGTGATCGTCACTCGATCGGCGACGCCTTGGGCCGCATCGATGGGGCCGAACCGCTCATGTCCGGCTCGACGTTGCCGCCCGACAGGACGAGCCCGACGGTCCGCCCGCGGAAACCGTTCGGGTGCATGCGTGAGCGCCGCGACGACCGTCGCGCTGGACGGCTCGATGTCGAAGCCGAGCGTCTCCCGTACCAAAACCATGGCATCGACGACGTCGGCGTCCGAGACCAGCACGATCTGCACTCCGCGCGCGCGCATGAGCGCGGGCGAGGTTGTGCTCCTGGGCCGCGACGGCGCTGCCCGAGATCAGCCCGCCACCACCGACCGGGGTCATCACGATCTCGATGTCCGGATGGTCCGTCAGCAGCTCGAGCACCGCCGTGCCCTGCCCCGCGATGACCCGGGGATCGGTGAAGGGGTGCACCGGGCACGCCGCGGTGTCTGTCACCAGGTGGTAAAGGCCGGCCACGCGGGCGGCGATGGTCGGCTCGCACAGGTGACGGTCGCCCCCTGGGCGCGCACCGCGTCGAGCTTGACGCGGACGCTGTTGGCGGGCATCACGACGTGGCAGGGGATGCCGCGTATGCGCGCGGCCATCGCCAGAGCCTGGCCGTGGTTGCCCGACGAGTGCGTCGCGACGCCGTTCGCGGCCTCGGAGTCGATCAACGATCGGACCGCGTTGGTCGCGCCGCGGTACTTGAACGATCCGGTGTGCTGCAGGTGCTCGCCCTTGAACAGCAGGCGCGCGCGGGACAGATCGTCGAGGGAGTCCGCGCGGATCACCGGTGTGCGCAGCGCGAACGGGGCGATGCGCTTCGCCGCCGCTTGGATGTCCGTGATCATCGGGGCGCTCACCCCGGTGGGAGGTCAGACGCCGAAGCTGTCGCCGCAGCTGCAGGTGCTCGTGGCGTTGGGGTTCTTGATCTTGAACCCGCGCTTCAGGATCGTCGACTCGTAGTCGATGATCGAGCCCGTGACGTGGATCGAGCTCTTCAGGTCCATGATCAGGCGCACACCGTTGGAGACGAGCTCGCGCTCCCCCTCAGCGGGTCGCTCGCCCTTGGCGAGCAGGTCGATGTGGTACTCGAGGCCCGAGCAGCCGCCCGCCAGGATCTTGACCCGGACGCCGTCGTCTTTCGCCTGCTCGGAAGCGACCCTGCGGATGTAGTCGGCCGCTGCGGGAGCGATCGTGACCGACGCGATGCCGGCGGCCTGCTGCTCCTTGGCTGTGCGCGCCCGGGCACGGGCGGCGGCTTTCTTCTCCTCCAGGGTCATCGGCGGGGGAGACGTCTCGGCCGTGGCTGTTGTGGTGGCGTCGCTCATCACATGAACCCCATGACCTTCATCATGAGCTTCCCTTCGTCGGTCATCGACTCCGGTGACCACGGCGGGTCCCAGACCCAGTTGATGTCGACGCTCGACACGCCGTCGAGCGGGAACACGGCGCGCTGGGAATCGCCCAGGATCTGCTCAGTCAGCGGGCACCCCATCGACGTCAGCGTCATGTCCAGGATGACCTTGCCGTGCTCGTCGAGCGACACGCCGTACAGAAGCCCCAGGTCGACGACGTTGACGCCGAGCTCGGGGTCCTCGACCTGCTTCATCGCCTCGCGGATATCGTCCTCAGTTGTCACGGGAACCTCCCTGATGCGTGTCGATCGCGTCCTTCAACGCCATCCATGAAAGCAGAGCGCACTTGACCCGCGCCGGAAACTTGGCAACCCCGCCCAGCGCGACAGCGTCGCCCAGGCGGTCCTCGTTGGGCTCCTCGGCGCCGTGCATGACCTGGCGGAAGTGCTCGATCAAGGCCAGCGCCTCTTCGGTCGAGCCGCCGATGACCACCTCGCTCATCATCGACGCCGACGCCTGCGAGATCGAGCAGCCGTCGCCGGTGTAGCGCAGATCCGTCAGGCGGTCGTCCTCGATCAGTACCTCCAGGTGCACCTGATCCCCGCACAGCGGGTTGTTGTGGTCGACCGCCACCGTCGGCGCGTCCAGGACGCCACGATTGCTGCGCTTCTTGTAGTGGTCCAGGATCAACTCCTGGTAGAGGTCGTCGAGGCCGCCCATCACGCACCGTAGGTCGTCGTTACAGGTCGCGCTCTGCGAGCGCGTGCAGTCACCGTACGCCGATTGTAGTCCGGGATGTCGTTTCTCGACGTCGGAGCAGACGTGATCGTCGACCCAGATTCGTTCAGGGAGCGCGTACTCGGGTGCCATTTCGCGTAGGGCTATCTCACGGCCGCTCGGCCACGACGTTGGCATCCTCACGAGCGGACGGTTCGTCGTGCTGCAAGGCGCGCATCACGGGCACGCGGGCGCGGGTGTTGATCCGCATCCCGCGCGGAGTGCGCGTGCGCGCCCGTCTGGCCGCCGAGTCGCTGGCACGCGTCGATGACGCGCGCAGGTGACGCCGCGACCGAAGGGCCAACCATCAGGTGAAATAGCGCCGGGCGCCGTGCAGGCCGCGTACCAGGGCGTCGATGTCCTCGGTGGTGCTGTAGACGTGGGTGCTGGCGCGGGCGGTCGCGGTGATGCCGAGCGCCGCCATCAGCGGCTTGGTGCAGTGGTGGCCCGCGCGGACGCAGATGCCCTCGCTATCCAGGAACTGGGCGACGTCGTGGGCGTGCACCTCTGGCAGCTCGAAGCTGATCGGACATCCCCGCATCGTGGCGTCGGCCGGCCCGAAGATCTTGATCCCCTCGAGATCTGTGAGCGCGTTCAACGCGTAGTCGGTCAGCGCGAGCTCGTGCGCACGCACGCGGTCCATTCCCACGCCCATCAGGTACTCGGCCGCGGCGCCCAGGCCGATGACCTCGGCGATCGGCGGCGTGCCCGCCTCG
>JBKKDD010000192.1:0-3149 GCA_046708705.1 Miltoncostaeaceae bacterium
TGCTGAGGCTCATCACAAGCCACGCCCACCAACTCCACCCGTCGTCTACCCACCACATCATCGGTTCACCGATCTCTCCGAATGGCCAGGACAATGCCGTCATTGTCGCGTCTGTGACGATGGAGACATCCGGGGAAGACACCGGATTACCCACGGTGAACTACGGAGCCGTGGTGCTGCCGGGCGAATCCATCTGGGGCAACCCACCAGATGCAGTCTCCGCGCCCATGGGCGGCCATTGGCGTCCCTGACGCTTTGGGGGAGCTCGCCGGCGCACGATCCAGCCCGGGCAGTCGACGGCCCCGACCGACAGGACGCTTCGACTCCACGGATCCTGCCGCGCGCCCTTACGCCGCGAGGGCCCCCCAGCAGAACGGCCAGGGTCGGGGTGGCGACAAGTCATGACGGGACTCAGAAGTGCTTCGCCAACACAGCGGACCCATCGGTCGCAAAGATGATCGACCACCCCATCGCGCGCCAGAACGCACGCGCCGCCGACGCCGCTTGCTTCGTCGTGCCGACGTGCATCCAGCAGTTCACACCAATCGCAGCTCGATAACCGGCTTCGCGGGTTCGCTGCTCCATCGCCTGCACGAGCATCGTCCCCACGCCGGTTCGGCGATGGGCCGTCGCGACCAGGCTGTTGCGCCACTCGAGCATGTCCGGAGCGAACCGTCGGCTGTAGATCACCCCAACAAGCTCCCCGGCGGAGAGCGCAACGACGCTCGGCGCCGCGCCGAGCAAACATTCGATCTCGTCCACGTCGGCAGGGCGGTTGTTCTCGCGAGCGATCAGGTCGGCGATCAGCAGCGCGTCGCTTGGTTGACCCGACCGGATCGCGATTGCCGCCCGCGCAGATGCCTGGCCGGCTTTGGCAGCAGATGGCGAGCGCGTTGGTTCAATCATCCTGTCGCCACGCTAATGGACCCGCATGTACACCGAACCGCGGCGCACCGCTGATGTGCTGCGGTTTTCCCGCTGGTGGGTGTGGCTTGATCCCGCCACCTGCAGTCGAGTTGTCAAGGACGGTCGAAAACTGACCCCTTTCTGCCGGTTGAAAACTGACCCCCTGGTGTTCCGCCGGGCTGCGACGCTCTCCGAGCTGAGCGGCGTGGTCCGGCGGCGGGGGGGGGGGGGGCCGGGCGCCGGGCCCGTAGGGCCCGTTCTTGGGGGGTGTCATTGATCGGGTGGCCTGCTCGCGGGCCCGCAGATCGCTTGTGAGGGCGTCGTTTTCACGCGAGTCGGCTGGTTTCGCCGGCGGGAGGCCTTATTCGGCGTCGATGAGCGCCGGTCGGGGTCGGGTGGCGACGTCTTTGTCTTTGAGGCGGTAGCTGTCGCCTTTGAGGCTGAGGATCTCGGCGTGGTGGACGAGCCGGTCGATCATCGCCGCGGCGACGACCTCGTCGCCGAAGATCTCACCCCACCCCGAGAAGGGCTTGTTGCTGGTGACGATCATCGAGGCGCGCTCATACCGGGCTGAGACGAGTTGGAAGATGAGGTTGGCGGCGGCGGGGTCGAAGGGGATGTAGCCGACCTCGTCGACGACCAGAAGCGGGATGCGCCCCAGGCGGGTGATCTCATCAGCCAACCGTCCGGCCCGTTGGGCCTCTGCGAGGCGGGCGACCCACTCGGTGGCCGTGTGGAACGCGACGCGGTGGCCGGCCAGGCACGCGCGGATCGCGATCGCGATCGCCAGGTGGGTTTTCCCGGTGCCCGGGGGGCCCAGCAGCACGACGTTCTCGTGGGTGTGCAGGAAGTCAAGTTGCGCCAGGTGCAGCACCTGGGCCTTCTTGAGTGACCGGGCGAAGGTGAAGTCGAACTCCTCGAGGGTTTTGCGGTCTGGCAGGCGGGCGGCGCGGATGCGTAGCTCCCCGCCCGAGGAGGCGCGCGAGGCGACATCGCTGGCAAGTAGCGCCTCGGCGAACGCTCGTAGCTCCACTCCTCGGCGCGGGCCCGCTCGGCGAGCTTCGGCAAGGAGCGCGCCGCCGCCGCCGCCTTCAACGCCCGGAATAGGTGTGTGAGCTCCGCCTCGTTGCTCATGCCGGGATGAGGGCGTCATAGCGAGCGAGCGGACGCTGCTCAACCTCGGGCTCACCCGCGCTGCGGCCCGCGCGAAGCAACCGCAGGTGCCCTGGATCGCTGATCGTGCGGTGTCGGGCGTAGCTGCGCCGATGAGACGCGGCGATCTCACCCGTGTCGAGGCACCAGGCGCTGATCTCGCGCTGGCCGACGCGCACCTCCACCCGCCGGCCGACCAACCCCGGATCGAGGGAGTAATCACAGGTGTCGACGCGAACGTACGGGTCGGGGCCGACCCGCATCACCCAGCGGCGATCCAGATCGGGTAGGGCCGCAGGCAGCGGCCCCATCGCCCCCAAATCTTCGGCGAGCCGGTCAACGGGACGGCAGCGAAGCGCCCGGTGGCCCCTGACGTTGGCGCGCTCGTCGAACCAGGCATCGAGCTGGTCTTGGAAGTCGAGCTCGTTGGCGAACACGCGGCCCGGCTCGAAGCTCGTCTCCATGTAGCCCTGCAGGCGCTCGACGATCCCCTTCGCCTGCGGGTCGGCCGGCGCGCAAAACCGCCACCCGACGCGAAGCTGCCCGCAGAACGCGGCGAAGGAATCACTCGGCCGACCATCCCCTGCGTGCAGCGCCCCCTCCCGATCCCACACGAGCATCCCCGGCACCCCGCCGATGCGCCAAAGGCAGCGACCGATACCCCACAAGATGTCGTGGGCCTGCTTCGAGAACACCAACGCCCCCGCCCCCACGCGCGAGTACCCCAAGCACGCAACGACGACGAAGAGTCAAGTCGCAGCTGACCGCGACCGACCGGGATCAGCCCAGACGGCCCCCACAAATCGAACTGGCCGAGCTCCCCCGGCCGGTAGATCGTGCGCTGGAACGACCTGGGCGGCGGGGCAAACAACGGGCGCACCTCCCGCACATACACATCGAGGATCGTCCGCCCGCCCCTCATAGCCAGCTTCCGTGATCAGCCTCGCGGACCCTTGTGGCAGGAATCCGCGGGTCGTCGCGAAGCAACCGACGGATCTCGTCCTTGAACGGATCGAGCTTCGACGCCACCGGGCGCCCGCCCCTAACGCGGCGGCGCCTCCGAGCGCAACGCCCGGCGAACCGTCGCCCTG
>JBKKDD010000193.1:0-11047 GCA_046708705.1 Miltoncostaeaceae bacterium
TCGGCTTGAACCTCTTGCGGCGCCGTAAGTCGAGCTTCATCCACGGCGCCGAGGACGACGCCCGGGACCTGACCGACCACCTCGCCGCCCACCTCGCCGGACGCGGCGCCACGTGGCCTGCCGCTAGACTCCCGTCCCCGGCCGGGGGCGTGGCGGAACGGTAGACGCGACGGTCTCAAACACCGTTGAGGGCAACCTCGTGTGGGTTCGACTCCCACCGCCCCCACTGGCGCTTATTGGCTCGTATGCACGTATTTTGCGCGCCGCGTCGAGCTGTCGCGGTCACCGCTCA
Organism: Miltoncostaeaceae bacterium; assembly: GCA_046708705.1. Classification (GTDB taxonomy): domain Bacteria; phylum Actinomycetota; class Thermoleophilia; order Miltoncostaeales; family Miltoncostaeaceae; genus CALMEC01. The sequence goes on from JBKKDD010000193.1 coordinate 293, forward strand.
AGACCGCTCAAGACCGCCCGAATTGGGGGTGGACTGTCCCGCACGCGTCCCGCACTCGATCCGTCGCCACCCACACTTGGCGCCGCGCGTGTTGTCGCGATCAGGCAGGCCGCTCGGCCGTGCCCGAGCTTGCCGATCCGAACGCTGGCGAGGGAGACCTGGGTGCGCCGTACCCGAGTTGGACGCTCACGCGCAGTCGTGCATGTCCAGAAGGCGGGTTGCAAGGACTTGGGACCACAGTGTGCGGGTGCCCGGATCCCGCAGGCCGCGCGAGCCAGCCACTGAGTGCGAGGCGTGGAGGAGTGCGATTCTCGTGATGCCCGGACTTCGTAGCAACCCCGGCAAATGGCTCCAGTAAGGGGTTTCCGGGGTAGGTGGAGGATACCGGGATTGAAGATCCGGACGCCGGTGACTGAGCGAACCTCCTCCACATCGGCAGGTCGTCGAGGGCGAGGAGAGCACAGTGTGTCGGCGCGGTGATGCCTCGGTGATGCCTCGGGCGCTTCAGCGAGGCTTCCTCGGGATGGGCCACGCGGATCCAGGGAGGCGCGCGCCGTCACGCGGACGATTCTTTGGCACCATTGGTCTCGTGGCGCGTTCCGAGACAACTATGGTGCTCGACGACGAGGTCCTGGCGCGCCTGCGCCGTGCCGCGGACCGCGCGGGCGACGACGATTCCACTGTGGTCGAGCGGGCGCTTCGCCGCTTTCTCAGCCTCGAGGTCGTCGATCGCGTGTGGGAACGCAATTCCGCAGACCCGCTGGACCCGGCCCGCGCTGAGCAGCTCGCCAACGGGGAGCTCCGCGAGCCTCGTCGCCCATGACGTACCGGCGCCCTCCAGCTACCCCAACCGCAACCGGAAGGGCCAGCCGGCCTAAAGCCAGGCTGGGAATCCGATTGCTACCTCTCGAACCGTGAGAACGCGGCCGGGAGGCCCGTCGCGCAGGCGCAAGGGGTAGGCGTGTCCAGAGAGGGCTCCGTGCACGATGTCGGCTCGTAGAGAACGATCGCAGGATCCTTCGGGGCTTTCCTGGCCCTCAGTAGCTGAAGACAGTTGCGCCCTCGCCGATCCACTCCCAAAGCGGGGTGGCGCCGGCGAGTTTGGCGCTCGGCACGAGTTCGCCCTCGTCGAGCTTGCGCGCGGTGAAGCAGATCGGGCAGACGTAGAGCTCGCCACCCCCCTCCGCAAATTGCTCAAAGAGGCGTGACACCGGCGGCGCTCCGGCAGACTCGATCGCCTCGGCGTAGCCCGGGAGGCCAAGCCGGACCGCCTCTTTGGTCAGAAACATCATCACCGGCTTCCCCGCGGTCAGGGCGGCGGTGCCCACGAGGAAGGCGACCGTCACCTTGTCAGCGTCTTCGTGTCCAGTCGTCAGGTTGATGACGACTTTGTGGTTCTCAGCCATTGTCGCGGCCTCTTCGGTCGGTGGCACGGCTTCGAGACTTGAGCGCCATAACGGATTCCCTTTCCGGCGGATGAAGCCCGACGATACCTGAACCAGCTCAACACCGAGTGGATGTGGGTCGAGGACGAGGGCGAAGCCCGACGCGAGGAAGCCTCCCGCGAAGCTCACGAGGAGTGGCTGTCGGGACCGTCCGACGAAGAGCGCGACGAGTACATCGCCGAAGAGGAGTACCTCCCCGCTTCACCCCCGATCCATGGCAAGTGATGGTGAGTCCATCTCCGCCCACCGGCATCGTGTGGAATCGATCGAGCGTACGTCGTACATCGCGTTATACTGTTCGTATGACATCACTTGCCGTCCGGGTCCCCGAGGAGACGCTCGCCGCGCTTGACGCCCTCGTTACGGACGGGCGGTATGCGACGCGCACCGCGGCGGTGCGCGCCGCCTTGGACGCGCTGCTCCAGGCGCATGGCAACGCGGAGATCGACAGACAGATCATGGCCGAATACTCGGCACACCCGCAGACCGACGAGGACGTGGCGATCGCGCGTGCGGCCGGGCTGGCGCTCATCGACCAGGAGCCGTGGTGACAACACTCCCCAGGCGCGGGGAGGTCTGGTGGGCCGAGCAGCCCGACAAGCGCCGGCCGGTCCTGGTGCTCACCCGCGACGCCGTGATCCCCGTCCTGCGGACGCTCGTCGTGGTGCCGATCACCACCCGGGTGCGCGACATCCCGACTCACATCCGCCTGGATCGCGACGACGGCATGCCCGTCGAATGCGCCGCGGCCACCGACACCATTACGGTCACCGACAGGACACTGCTGACCGCACGAATCACCCGACTCTCGGCGGCCCGAATGACGGAGATCTGTCACGCGCTCGCGACGTCGGTTGACTGCGCGTTCCCGTAACGTTCCTCGCCTTCCTTCCCGTTCGGACGAGTCCCCCGGATCAGACGTCGTTCGGCATCCACCCCGGTAGGCTCGGACCCCGGGAGGACGACCATTCGACGCATCGGGGGACGATGAAGGCCAGCCTGCTTCAGGGGATCGAGTACGAGCTCAGATACACGGTGCCGGAGACGAAGACGGTCCCGCACCTCTACCCCGAGTCGCCCGAGTTCACGGCGATGCCATCCGTGTTCGCCACCGGGTTCATGGTCGGGCTGATCGAGTGGGCGTGCATCCTCGCGATCGCTCCCCACCTGGAGGACGGCGAGCTGTCGCTCGGAACCCATGTGGACCTGAGCCACGATGCCGCGACGCCGCCCGGCATGGAGGTCGTGGCGCGTGTGCGGGTAGAGGCCGTGGACGGGAGGAAGCTCACGTTCGCCGTCGAGGCCCGCGACGCGATCGACCGGATCTGCGGAGGGCGCCACGAGCGGTTCGTCGTGGACCGCGCCCGCTTCGACGCCGGAGTGGCGCGCAAGACCACGAGCTGAGCCGATCGCCGGCGCGGGACGTGTACGGGCGGGCGTCCCGAAGAGTGACGGTGGTCGTCGCGAGGCGAGGAGCTGGGCCGCACGGTCGAGTCTCCTCCGCTCGAATCGGCGACGGCGTCGCGCGCAACCCGGCCGGTAGGCTTCGGCCCGTGCCGCCCAAGCTCCCGTTCCCCAAGCCCAAGCCCGCCGTGATCGAGCGGTCCATCGAGATCGACTGCCCCGTCGAGCGGCTGTTTCGCTTCCACAGCGACACGCGCAACGCCCCGCGGGTCTCGCCCGGGGTGACGTTCGAGTCGATCGACGGGACGTTCCCGTTGCGCGACGGAGGGATCGTCACGATCGTCATGCGCCAGGCGCCGATCCCGTTCCCGCTCACGTGGCGGTTTCGCGTGGAGGCGGTCGTGCTGAACCGCGCGATCGTGGACGTCGCACTCGAGTCCCCATTCACGGCGTGGCGCCACGAGCATCGGTTCGAGCCCCTCGGGCCCGACCGCTGCCGTCTGACCGACCGCATCACGTACCTGTTGCCGTTCGGCCCGATGGGCGCGATCGCGGACAAGCTCGTGGTCGGCCGGATGCTGCGGAAGACGTTCGAGCAGCGCCAGCTCGCGACCAAGGCCCTGATGGAGTTGTGAGGGCCGTCGTCACCACGGGCGCGGGCGGGCCCGAGGTGCTCACGCTGGCCGAGGTCCCCGACCTAGCGCCCGCGCCCGGCGAGATCCTGATCCGCGTGCACACCACCGCCGTCAACCGGGCGGACCTGATGCAGCGCGCCGGCAACTATCCGCCCCCGCCCGGCGCCAGCGAAATCCTCGGGCTCGAGTGCGCGGGCGAGGTCGTCGCCCTCGGCGAGGGCGTGCGCGGCATGCCGATCGGCGAGCGCGTGATGGCGCTGCTGAGCGGCGGCGGGTACGCCGAGCTCGTCGCGGTGCCGGTCGCGCACGTCATGCCGATCCCCGAGACCATGTCGTGGGAGGATGCGGCCGCCATCCCGGAGGTGTTCCTGACCGCCTCGCTGACCCTGCGCATGCTGGGCAGGCTGGACGCAGGCGACGTCGCGCTGATCCACGCGGCCTCGAGCGGCGTCGGGACCGCCGCGATCCAGATCGCGCGGGAGCTCGGCGCCCGACCGCTCGCCACCTCCCGCACCGCCGAGCGACTGCACCTGCCGCAGGAGCTCGGCGCGGAGGGCATCCTGGTCAGCGACGGGGCGTTCGCCGACGAGGTCCGCGCCCGCACCTCGGGCCACGGCGCGGACGTCATCCTGGACCTGGTCGGCGCCGCCTACTGGCAGCAGAACGTGGCATCGCTCGCCCGCGGCGGACGCATCATCCTGACAGGCCTGGTCGGCGGGCGACGGGCCGAGACGGACTTGGGCACGCTGCTGGGCCTGCAGGCCACCGTCATCGGCAGCACGCTGCGCGGCCGCACCCTGGAGGAGAAATCCGCGATCGTTGCCGCGTTCGCCGAGTGGGGACTGCCCCGCCTGGAGGTCGGGATCCTGCGCCCCATCGTCCACAGCGTCATGCCCCTGGACCAGGTGGCCGAGGCACACCGCTGCGTCGAGGCCGACGAGGCCGTCGGCAAGGTCGTACTTCGCGTGGCCGACGCGGACCCCGGCGCCTGACGGGAACGCGCCGCTGCCGTACTCCCCTTGCGCGCGGGGGTGGAGGATTGGAAGAATCCCACCCGAGCGACGATGAGCACCACGATCCATTCGCGACACGGCGACGAGGCCCAGCCCGATCTGCGCCTGCCGGATCATCGCCGGGAGCCGGAGCAGGCGGTGCCGGCTCCGCTGCGGGTGCTGGGCGCCATATGTGGCGCCGCCATGGCGGCCGTCGTCGCGGTGATCTTCCTGGTCATGTCACCGCTGGTGGGGCTCGCGGCCGGCGCAGGGCGGATCATGATGGAGGTGCGCGAGAATGCAGCACGCCCGCGTCCGTTCGTGGGCGCTCGGCATGGCTTTCCATTCCTGGACCCACCGGTACGGGCGGCGACGGAGCCTCCGACCACCGCTCAGAAGGAGTGACTCGTGAAGAAGCTCTTGATCGCAGCCGGACTCGGCGGCCTCGTGTACTGGTTCAAGCAGAAGCGCGGCAAGCGCGACGAGTTCACGTTCACCGAGATCCCGCCGGACCGCCCCGGGCAGTAAGGGCGCCTCCCAAGCGCACGGTCAGGAGCCAGGTCAGTACAGCGACTCGCGGTAGCGCGCGAGCATCGCCTCCTGCGTCTCTTCGGGCGCCTGCTCAGCGATCTGGTCGTGGATCATCGCACCCAGGGTCGGCACGGGACGCGACGCCGGCCAGCTCACCGGATCCCACAGCCGCGAGCGCATGAACGCCTTGGCACAGTGCAGGTAGACCTGTCGCGGGCGCAACACCAGCACGGTCCTGGGCAGGCGACCGTCGACCGCGAACCGCTCGCGCAGATCCGCGTCGTCGTGGATGTGCATCGTGCCGTTGACGCGGAGCGTCTCGTCGACGCCGGGAATCATGAAGATGACGGCCGCCTCCGGTCGCTCCAGCAGGTTGGTCAGCGAGTCCAGGCGGTTGTTGCCCGGCCGGTCGGGGACGAGCAGCGCCCCGTCGTCTGCGACCTGCACGAAGCCCGGCGTGTCCCCGCGCGGCGACGCATCCATCCGCCCGTCCGCCCCGACCGTCGCCAGCACCAGGAACGGCGAGTGCGCGATGAACCCGCGGCAGTGGTCGTCCAGATGGCCCAGCTCCTTGAGCACGACCCGATCGCCCGGCATCGCGTAGATGCGACGAAGCTCCCCGCGGCTCGTCACCCTGGCCACCGCTACTCGCCTCCGCGGATCACCCGACGCACGCCCCACGGGGACATGGAGGTCATCGTCACTGGTGTTCGCTGAAAGACGATGTCGGTCCTCATGGACGCGTGCCGGGAACCGCCGACGCAAGTGCGCGACGCAGCAAGGCTACCGGTCGCGTTCACGCCTGCGGTGCGCCGGGCCGCTCCAACGCCGCCGCACGCCGATGGTACCCTCGGCGCCCCCTCGACCCGGAGTCGCCATGACGATCCCCAGGACCGCTCGCCGGCGGCTACGGCCGGCCGCCACTCGCCTGACGGCGGGCGCGCTCGTCACGCTCGTCGCGCTGATCGGCGCGACGTATCCCCCGCCGGCCGAGGAGCCTTCGCCTCATGTGCCCGCCGCGACGGGACCGGCCGCCCGGGAGCTTCCCCGGGGGGGGCGGAGCATCCTGCCGGAGTTTCGGGTGTACGCGCACTACGGCGCGCCGCAGGCCAAGCAGCTCGGCATCCTCGGCATCGGAACTCCCGCCGTCGCGGGAGCGCGGCTCAATCGCCAGTCGCGGGCCTACGGAGGGCCGGGTCGGCGCCCGGTGCTACCCGCCATGGAGCTGATCGGCGTCATCGCCACCGCCGGACCGGGCGCGGGCGGCAAATACCGGGCGCGTCAGACCAGGGCAGTGATCCTCAGGTACCTGCGGGCCGCGCGAGCGGCCAAGGCGCTTCTGGTGCTGGACATTCAGCCGGGGCGTTCCGATTTCGTGACCGAGGCCAAGGCATTGCGGGAGTTCGTGGTGCAGCCCGACGTCGGGCTGGCGCTCGACCCGGAGTGGCGGATGGGGCCCACCCAGATGCCGGGCCAGGTCATCGGCTCGGTCGACGCCGCCGAGATCAACCGGGTCACCGCGTGGCTCGCCGGTGTCGTCGCCGCGCATGATCTGCCGGACAAGCTGGTGATCGTGCATCAGTTCACGGAGGGGATGATCCGGCGAAAGCGCGCGCTGCGCGTACGCCCGGGCATCGACATGGTGCTGAACGCCGACGGGTTCGGGACGGCGGCCGCAAAGACCAACACCTACCAACGGGTCGTGCGGGACCGCGGGCCATTCCACACCGGGTTCAAGCTGTTTCGTGTCGAGGACACCGGCCTGATGAGCCCCGGACAGGTCATGCGCCTGCGCCCACGGCCCGAGGTCGTCATCTCCGAGTAGCCCCTATTCGCTCCCGCGGATGGCCTGGCGCAAGCGCTGCAGCAGGTCCTGCAGGCGTAGGAAGCTCTCGCCCTCCCCCGCCTCGCGCGCCGCGTGGGCGCGACGCTCCAGCAGGCGCTCCTGCAGGCGGTAGGTGGCCTCGCGCAGCGCGGGCTCGGTGGGGGTCTCGTCGACGACCGCCGCCTGCAGGTCGACACCCAGGTCGGAGAGCTCCTCCGGCCAGCGCGCGAGCCCCTGCCCCGACGCGAGCAGCGCGAAGGCGCGGCGGTGGAGCGGCTCGTCGAACGCATCCTCGGTCAGGTCGGCGACGTAGGTGGCGGCGATATCCGGCAGCGCGACGGCCAGCGCGAGCATCCGCCGCTCGCGGGCCTCGTCGGGGCTCACGCGCGCGCCCTGGCGCCGACGTGCCATACCTCCCCCGGAGGACGTGACGCGCACGGCCGTGCGCAGGTCGTCCTCCAACACGCGCGAGAGGCCCAGCCGCCCGGCGGCCAGGCGGACGGCGTCGTCCTTTTCGATCGACTCCGGGAACCGCCGGAGGAGGGCCGTGATGTCCTCGAGCGCGTCGCCGCGCTCGCTCGCCGAGCGTCCGGCACGGCCGATCCGGGCGCGCACCAGGTACCCCATCATCGACTCGGGCTGCTCCATCGCGGCGCGCAGCACCGTCAGACCGTCCTCGTCGCCCGCCAGGTCGCCGGGGTCCCGCCCCGCGGGAAACGGCACCGCCGACAGCCGCACCGCCACGCCCGCTCCGGCCTCCACCGAGCGCCACGCGGCGTCCTGCCCGGCCCGGTCGCCGTCGAAGCACAGCCGGACCTCGTCGGCGGTGCGGGCGAGCAGCCGCAGTTGCTCGGTCGTGAGCGACGTGCCCATGCAGGCGACCGCGTTGTCGATGCCCGCCTTGGCCATGCCCAGCACGTCGGTGTAGCCCTCGGCGACAGCCACCCAGCCGGCGCGGCTCGCGGGCCCGCGCGCCTGGTCCAGGTTGAACAGCAGCCGGCGCTTGCGAAACGCCGGGCCCTCCGCGCTGTTGACGTATTTGGCGCGCTCGTTGGGGTCGAGCGTGCGACCGCCGAAGCCCTGCACCCGTCCGCGCGCATCGCAGATCGGGAACATGATCCGGGACGTGAAGAAGTCGCCCCCGTCACGGCGGACCAGACCGGCGTCCACCAGATCCTGCCGGGAGAACCCCTGCTTGGCGGCCCGCCCCGCCAGCACGCCGCCGGCACCGGGCGCGTACCCGACGCGGAATCGCCGCACCAGCGCCTCGTCGAACCCCCGCTCCAGCAGGTACCGCCGCGCGGGCTCGGCCTCGTCGGCCTTCCACAGGTACGCGGCATAGAAGTCGCCGGCCCGGCCCAGCAGTTGCAGCCTGCGCGCCCCGGCCGCACGCTCGGCCTCCTCTTGGGCAGAGACCTCCTGGTAGCGCACGTCCACGTTGAAGCGATCGGCCAGCGCCTCGATGGCCTCGCCGAACGTCGCCGCGCCCTCGCGCTCGCGCATCCACGTGATGGCGTCGCCCTTGGCGCCGCAGCCGAAGCAGTAGTAGTTGCGGTGGTCGGGCATGATCGTGAACGATGGCGAGTTCTCGTCGTGGAAGGGACAGCGCGCCCAGAACCGCCCACCCCGGCGCACAAGCTCCACCCGGCCCCGCAGCAGCTCGACCAGGTCCGCGGCCTGGCGGACCTGCTCCACGCTGTCGGGATCGATCATCGGCACGGGCGGCCTGAGCCTGGATCCACCGAAGATCGTGGATGCGGGGCGTCCGGGCGCCGAGCCAGGCGGGTGCGGGGGAGCACCCGCAGGGTGATCCCTTCGGGTTGACTCCGAACCCGCATGGCGACGGCGATCCGGGCGTATCCGCGCCGCGAGATGCGGTGGATCCAGGCTGAGTACCGGTGATCCGCCGCGCGCGCGCGTGCGAAGCCCCGTGTGCGGTGAGGACGTCCCATCGCCCGTAGGGTAGTGCGCCGCCGCACCATGCGCAGGGGCCGGGCCGTGGGCGTCAGCCGCCGCGCTGGGCGGACCGCCGCACCCGCACGGGCGTGCCGAGACCAGCCGACGGGCAGAAGTCGGCCAGCACGCAGGCCCCGCACCTGGGCGTGCGCGCCACGCACACCCTGCGCCCGTGGTAGATCATCCGCATCGTCGTGTCCGACCAGGCGCGGCGCGGCCAGATGCCCATCAGCGCGCGCTCGACCCTGACCGGGTCGGTCGCGTCGGTCAACCCGAGCCGCAACGACAGCCGCAGCACGTGAGTGTCGACGACGACGCCGGGGATGCCGAACCAGTGGCCCAGGATGACATTCGCGGTCTTGCGGCCCACTCCCGGCAGCGTCACCAGCTCGGCCATGGTGGGCGGCAGCTCTCCGCCGAAGCGCTCGGTCACCGCACGCGCCATCCCCCGCAGAGACTTCGCTTTCGCCCGGAAGAAGCCGGTGGAATGGATCAGCGCCTCGAGCTCATCGGGATCGGCCTGCGCCATCGCCGCCGCGTCGGGGAAGCGGGCGAACAGCGCCGGGGTGACCTGGTTGACGCGCTCATCCGTGCACTGGGCCGAGAGGATGACGGCGGCCAGCAGTTGAAAGGGGCTCCCGTGGTCAAGCGGGATGTGGATGTCCGGGTACTCGGCCGCCAGGCGTTCGACGACGAGCGCGCCGCGCCCGCGTGGCGATCGGGGCCGTCCCATGCCTCATCCGTCCTGTCGGGATGCGGTTCCAGGCGCCGGAGATCCATCGACGGCATGATGGTCCACTTTCACTGTCGCTCAGCATGGCAGCCGCAGCGGCAGGGAATTGCGTGTCGGTTTACAAATCTTGAACCGTGGTAAAGAGTGCCTGAGTTGTCCAAAGGAGGGGGTCCTGATGGCCAAGAACGCGACCGCACCGCGGGCTGCGACCACACCGAGGCGCGCGGGCACGGTGCGATCCGCCGCTCCGACCACCTCCGAGGCCCAGATGGAGGCCCTGTTGACGGTGGTCGAGGCCGCGCTGGCCGGCGACTTCTCCGTCCGCGCCAAGCCGGCTGGCACCGGCGCCGCGCGCAGCCTCGCGGTGGTTCTGAACAGCCTGATCGAGGCGAACGCACAGATGGCCAGCGAGATCTCCCGGGTGCGTCGCGTCGTCGGTCGCGACGGGTTGATCACCGAGCGCGCGTCCCCCCCGCTCGACCGCGGCGCCTGGAAGACGAGCGTCGGCGACCTGAACTCCCTGATCGACGACCTGGTGCGCCCCACCACCGAGTTCGCCCGCGTCATCGACGCAGTGGCCAAGGGCGACCTGTCTCACCAGATGGCGCCGCGAATCGACGGCCGGCCGGTCAAGGGCGAGTTCCTACGCATCCGCGCGACGGTCAACTCCATGGTGGACCGGCTCTCGTCGTTCGCCGACGAGGTCACCCGCGTCGCGCGCGAGGTCGGCACCGAGGGCAAGCTCGGCGGCCAGGCCAAGGTCAAGGGCGTGTCGGGCACATGGCGGGACCTGACCGACGGCGTCAACTCGATGGCGTCCAACCTGACCGACCAGGTGCGCAATATCGCCGAGGTGACGACGGCGGTGGCCAACGGCGACCTGTCGCGCAAGATCACCGCCGACGTGCGCGGCGAGGTGCTGCAGCTCAAGGACACGATCAACACGATGGTCGATCAGTTGCGCTCGTTCGCGGCCGAGGTCACCCGCGTCGCGCGTGAGGTCGGCACCGACGGCAAGCTCGGCGGCCAGGCCCAGATGCACGGCGTGTCCGGCGTGTGGAAGGACCTGACCGACAACGTCAATACGCTGGCCGGCAACCTGACCAGCCAGGTCCGCAATATCGCGCAGGTGACGACGGCGGTGGCCAACGGCGACCTGTCGCAGAAGATCACGGTGGACGCCCGCGGCGAGGTGCTCGAGCTCAAGGACACGATCAACACGATGGTCGATCAG
>JBKKDD010000194.1:0-12248 GCA_046708705.1 Miltoncostaeaceae bacterium
GTGGCCCGGGCAGGCGCCCGCCCGGGCTGGGTGACCTGCCGCAGGACATCGTCGCCGGCATCTACGACGCGCGCGGGACCGGTCTGGGCACGCCGCTCGGCACGACCTCCGCGCGTCCGCAGCGCTCCACGAGCGGCAGACCTCGCCGGCGTGAGGGTCGTCTCGGTGGCCGAGGCTCTCGATGAGGTGACACGGCCGGCTCTTCGCACGCCGGGGTGGCGGTCGTGGCACGATGGCGGGGTGGGCACCCGGCCGGCATCGATGAAGGCGCCGCCGGGCAATGCGACCGGAGTCGCCTCGGCGGCCGGGCGCGCCCGGTATTGGGAGCTCGACCTGGCGCGGACCGTTGCGATCGCGATGATGTTCGCCTACCACGCGGGCTACGACGTCGACTTCTTGGCGCCCGGCGTGGGAATCGAGCCGCTGCAGGGGTGGTGGCGGGCGTTGCAGGTGGCGACCGGGTCGCTGTTCCTGCTGGTGGCGGGCATCAGCTTCACGATCAGCGACGCCTCGGCGGCTCGTCGCGGGTACGCCTGGTCCACTCGCTTCGCCAAGCACGCACGCCGCGGCGCGCAGGTCATCGCCTGCGGCCTCGCGATCTCGCTCGTCACCTGGATCGCGCTCGACGATCGCTACGTACGGTTCGGCATCCTGCACGCGATCGGCACGTCGATCGTGCTGGCGCCGTTCGTCGCGCGCCTGGGACTGTGGAACGCCCCGCTCGGCGTCGCGGTCATCGTGGCGGGCGTGCTGCTGGCGGGGGAGCGCTCCGACATCCCCGGCCTGCTGCTGTTGGGGATCAAACCCCCGGACGGCGCCGGGGTCGACTACTACCCGCTGCTGCCCTGGTTCGGGCTGTTCATGCTCGGCATCGCGGCCGGCACGGCGCTCTACCCCAAGGGGCGACCGGGCGGGTGGGCGACGCGGCTGCGGCCGACCGTGCCGGCATGGCTGACCGTGCCGGGACGCCACTCCCTCGTCATCTACCTGGTCCACCAGCCGGTGCTGATCGCGCTCATCGCGGGAATCCTGGCCCTGTTCGGCGTCGAGTGGTCCTGGTCACCCTGACGGCGCTCACCCGGCCGGCAGGCGGCCCTCGTCGCGCAGGAGCCCGATGATCGCCCCGGCGACGGCCGTCGCGATCAGGTCGGTACGGCGCAGGATCGCCGCGTCCGTCACGCCCGCGCCCGCCTCCACCAGCACCCGGGCGTCGGCGCGGGTGCGGTAGTAGCCCACGTAGCGCTGGACACGCCGGTTGCCGTTGCGGGCCTCCAGACGCACCGGGCCGCTGCGGGCCCCGTTGGCGCGGGTGAACACCGTGGCGTAGCGGTCGCGGATGCGGGCCGCGAGTCGCCGGGACCGTGCCTCGACGGCGGCCGAGACCGTGGTGGCGGGGGCGCGGTGCGGGGCGCTGTCCGGGTACGGCGTCGAGCGCGGCAGCCCGAAGCCCTCGCTCCGGTACCAGTTCTCGCCCACGCCGGTGATGGCGTACCCCACCGCCGCGTGCCCGTCCGGGGTGTCGTGGTGGATCGCCACGAACACGGCGCCCGACGACGGGAACTCCGCGGCCCTACCGGGGCTATGGCGGGCGTCGATCCCCGCAGCACGAAGACGCCGCTCGATCGCGGCCGCCACTCTGACGGTGAACTCGACCTCGCCCGCGGCCCCGGTCTGTGCCCGGTACCCCGGCTCGCGCGGAAACTCGTGGCCCGCCTGCACCCATACGATCGGTCGGGTCGCCGGCGCCGCGCCCGCGCCCGGCAGGACGATGCCCCCGGCCAGCACCGCCGCCGCGAGTAGCCCGATGCGCGGGCGCCTCACCACGGCGTGATCGGCTTGACAAACCCGAGGATCGCCGCCGCGGTCTCCCCGGACGCCTCCTCCGGCACGAAATGCCCGCACGGCAACGACCGCGCGGTGACACTGGCGGCACGGTCGCGCCACGTGGCGGGCACGTCGTAGAGGCGGTGCATGGCGCCACGGTCGCCCCACAGCACCAGGAGCGGGCACTCGACCTGCCGATCGGCGTCCGCCACGTCGTGCTCCAGGTCGATGGTCGCGGCGGCGCGGTAGTCCTCACAACTCGCGTGGATCGTCGCGGTGTCGAACGCCGCGACATAGCTCTGGGCGATCGCGTCCGCGAACGCGAACTCGGGCGCGCTCCAGCGCTCCAGCGTCGTGCGGACGAAGTAGCCGGCGTCGGCGCCGATCAGCCGCTCGGGCAGGTCGGCCGGCTGGCTCAGGAAGAACCAGTGGTAGTACGCCGACGCGAACGCGGCGTCGGTGGTCGCGAACAGATGGCGGGTCGGGACGATGTCGATCACGACCGCCGCCGCGACGCTCCCGGGATGGTCCAGGCACATGCGATGGGCGACGCGCGCGCCGCGGTCATGGCCGATGACCGCGAACCGTCGGTGTCCCAGCGCGTGCATCAAGCCGACCTGGTCGGCGGCCATCCGCCGTTTGCAGTAGCGCTCATGGTCCGGGTCGCCGGGCGGCGCGTCGCTCTGCCCGTACCCGCGCAGGTCACTCGCCACCACGGTGAAGCGCTCCGCCAGGACCGGCGCGACGTCACGCCACATGCCCCGATGCTGCGGATAGCCGTGCAGCAGGAGAAGCGGCGGGCCCGATCCGCCGACCTCGTACGCGATCTCCACGCCGTCCACCGACAGGCGCCCGTTGTTGAACCCCGGGATCATCGCCGGAATGGAATCACGTCGAGGCCGTCCATGCGCGGTGGGCGGGTGGACCGGGCGAGAACGTCAGCCGCGGCGGACGGCGATGACGATCCCGTCCCCGGCCAAGCGGCCGTTGGAAGCGGTCACCGCCGCGACGATGGTGCGCAGCGTGCCCCCGTTCGGGCGGAACTTGAGCCGCACTCCGACGTTGCGCGTCTTGCCGATGCGCAACGACCCGATCGGCACCAGCAGCGTGCGTCCCTTGAGCACCGATCGCGAGGGCGCCGAGACGACCTTTGTTCCGGTCGGCAGCGTCAATCGCAGCAGCACCTGTCGCGCCACGACGGTGCACGTGTTGACGACCGCGACCGTGTACCGCGCCGTCTGGCCCTCGGTCACGTTGCGCGGCCCCGAGACCGACACGCCGGGGCCGGAGTTGCCGGGACCGCCGTCAGGGTTCGGATCGGGGTTCGGATCAGGACCCGGGCCGGGGTTGGGGCCTGGCAGTGGGCCCGGTGGATTTGGCGGACTCGGCGGTGGCTGGTTGACCGTCATCGTCACGCCCGCGGACGCGCTCGCGCCGCGACCGTCGTCCACCGTGTAGCTGAACGCGTCGCTTCCCGTGAAGCCGGCCTGCGGCGTGTACACGCAGACCAAGTCCGCACAGGTGACGCTGCCGTGCGCGGCCGTGGGCGCCCCGACGAACGTCAGTTGGTCGCCGTCGGGGTCGGTGTCGTTGCCGAGCACAGGGATGTCGACGGCCACGCCCGCGAGCGTCGAGGCACTGTCGGCGTTGACGAGCGGAGGGTTGTTGACATCGATCTGCAGGCCCGCCCCGTTGTTGGTGGGGTCGGGATCGTCGGTACGCGACGCGACGTACGCCCCGGCGCCGATGCGGCCGTGACCGGGAGGAGCCAGGACACTGAACGTGATCGGCGCGGTCGTGTCGGTGCCGAGCCGCTTGCGACGGCACTCGGCCGTCTCGTGGTCGATCTCGCACGACCAGCCGGCGCCGCCCGCGCGGGCGATCCGCCGCGGGCTGGTCAACACGATGGAGGCGCGCACCCGATGCGCGCTCCGCGGCCCCGCGTTGGCGACGGTCAGCGTGAACGTGGCCGTCTCGCCGACTTGCACCGGGTTGGGTGTGGCGGCGAGCGTGACGGACAGATCGGCCGCGGAGCGATGCGACTGATCGCTCTCGCGGGGCTCGTGGCCGAGCGCCACACCGGGCCCGGTCATGGCCGCCGCGACGGTCACCAGACCGAGCAGACGCCAACGCCGGCGTGCGAAGCGACGGAATCTCACACGGTCACGGTACGTCATCGACGTCCCGTTCCCTTCCGGGCTTTGAGGGTTTGCAATCCTTGCAACTCACGCATGGCTGTCCTTGTCCTGCGGCCGCCGGAGCGGGTCCCGGCGAAATCCGTGGTCGCGGCGAGGTCCTCCCGCGCGCACGGGTGCCCATCGTCACACATCGTGCCCGCAATTGCCAGGTATTCGCGCGAAGCGATCGGTTAGACGAGGTGCCGCTTGAGGAATGCGCTGATCGCATCCCTGCCCCCGGCCGTCGCGACGTCGGCGAACGTCGCCGCCAGGTGGACGCCGCCCTCCCTGTCGTCGGCGCGGCGCACGACCTCGGCCGCCAGGCGCTGCCAGCCGAGCTCCGCCAACTCGATCTCGATGTGGATCTCGGTGGCGGACGGAAAGTCCTCCCCGCCGATCAACACGGCGTCGCGGCTGATGTCGATGGTATGTGCGTCGATCACGTCATCCCCCACATGGAGCCGGGCGGGTAGCTGGACGTCGACGCGCGGTGCCGCACGTCGCTCTTCCTGGGGCGTTTCGTCACTCATCGAGCAGCCACTTCGCCACGACCGCGGGCATTCCTGCCCGGGGCCGCGCGCTACTCGTCGCGTGCTGCCGCCAGGGCCTCGCCGGTCTGGACCCGCCACAGCGCCGCGTAGAGGCCGCGCCCGTCGAGCAGCTCGTCGTGCGTGCCCGACGCGGTGATCTGCCCGGCTTCGAGCACGTGGATGCGGTGGGCGCCGCGCACGGTTGACAGGCGGTGCGCGATGACCAGGGTGGTGCGCCCGCGCGAGACGATCTCCATGGAACGCTGGATCGCGGCCTCGGTCTCGTTGTCGACGGAGGACGTCGCCTCGTCCAGGATCAGGATCGCAGGGTCGCGCACGATGGCCCGGGCGATCGACAGCCGTTGACGCTGCCCGCCGGAGAGCTTCTGCCCCCGCTCGCCCACCAGCGTGTCGTACCCGTTGGGCAGCGTGGCGATGAACTCCTCCGCCTCCGCCAGGCCCGCCGCCTCGGCGATCTCCCGCTGCGACGCGTCCGGTCTGCCGTAGGCGATGTTCTCGCGAACGTTGCCGTCGAACAAGAACGTGTCCTGGCTGACGAACCCCATTGCCCCGCGCAGTTCGGTGAACGCGAGCTCGCGCACGTCCACGCCGTCCACGGTAACCGTTCCGCCGGTCGGATCGTAGAAGCGCATCAGGAGCTTGACGATCGTGCTCTTGCCCGACCCGGTCAGGCCGACCACGGCGTGCGTCTCGCCGGCCGGGACGTGCAGGTCGATGCCCTGCAGCACCTCGTGCCCGTCGCCGTAGGCGAACCGCACGTCCGCGAAGCGGATCTCGCCGCGGATCGGCCGGGACAGCGAGCGGCTGCCCGAGACGATGCTCGGCGGGATGGCCAGCAGGTCGAGGATCCGCCGCGTCGAGGCCATCGCCCGCTGGTAGAGGTCGAACGTCTCGCCCAGGCGCGTCAACGGCCACAGCAGCCGCTGGGTCATGAACACCATGATCGAGTACAGGCCGACCTCGAGCGAGCCGTCCAACGCGGCGCGCCCGCCGATCACCAGGGTGCAGGTGAAGCCGATCAGGATGGCGACGCGGATCAGCGGGACGAACCCCGACGAGAACCTGATGGCGTCGCGGTTCGCCAGGCGGTATCCGTCCGACTCGCGGCCGATGCGCGCCACCTCGCGGTCCTCGGCGGTGAACGCCTTGATGGTCGCGATGCCCCCCAGGTTGTTGGCCAGTGATCCGGCCAGCGTGCCGACGCGGCGGCGCACCTCGGCGTACTTGGGCTCGAGCCGGCGCTGGTAGCGAAACGACCCCCACAGGATCACCGGGATCGGTGCGAACGCCAGCAGGGTCAACGACGGCGAGATCACCAGGAACACGATCCCGACGAGCACCACGTTGACGACGGTGTGGATGATCTCCTTGGCGCCCGTGTCCAGGAACCGCTCGAGCTGGTTGACGTCGTCGTTCAGCACCGACATCAGCCCGCCGGTACTCTGGTCCTCGAAGTACCCAAGCTCCAAGCGCTGCACATGGGTGTAGCAGTCCATACGCGCCTCGTGCTCGACGGTCTGGGCCAGGTTGCGCCACGCGATCGAGTAGCCGTACTCGGTCGCCGACTCCAGCAGCCAGATGACGATGTTGAGCGCGCCCAGCACCAGGAGTTGGTGCCAGCGGTCCTCGATACCCGTGATGCGCGCGACGTACGAGTTCTCGCTCTTGACGACGACGTCGACGGCGAACCCGATCAGGATCTCCGGCGCGACGTCGAAGACCTTGTTCATCACCGTGAGGAACGTGGCCCAGGCCATGCGCCCGCGGTGGCGAGCCGCGTAGTCGAACAGGCGCCGGAGGGGCGGGGCGTCTGCGCGGGCGGTCGACATGCGGCGCCAGGCTACTACGCCGCTGGCCGCGCCTTGCGCCGTGAGACGGTCCGGCGGTCGGGTTCGGCCGGGCGCGAATGTGACGGTATGGAGACGCTTTCGCTCCACCGGACGCGCGTATCGCCCGACACGCTCAGACATCGGAGACACGGATTAGAGTGCCGATTGTCTCAACCTGGATACGGCCACAGTGCCCCGGGTCGCCGCGACACA
This sequence comes from Miltoncostaeaceae bacterium, assembly GCA_046708705.1. GTDB lineage: Bacteria > Actinomycetota > Thermoleophilia > Miltoncostaeales > Miltoncostaeaceae > CALMEC01. Next base: position 6,595 of record JBKKDD010000194.1, read on the forward strand.
GGAGCCATTCGCATGCTCGCCGCCACCGCCCTCGCTGCCGTTGCCGCCGTCGACGTCCCGTTCAGCGGCACGCCGAACCCCACGTTCCAGGCGAGCACCTACCAGCTCACGGTCTCCACGGACGAGACCTCGGTGCGGCACGTCGTGGCGGGACCGGAACGCTTCAGCTCGATCGCGCGAGCCCCGGCGGGCGTGGACATGGCGGCGCGGGGCGACGTGCTGTTGCTGGGGGCGACGCACACGAACCGTGGCCGCCGCGTGACCGCGCGCTCCCAGGCGGCACCCGACGGCGTGACCGGGCCCGACGACCTCGGCCTCAGGCTCGCGCAGTTCGCTGTCGCGGAGGCGCGGGCGGGCCGGTTGACGCTGACGGCCGAGGTCCTGACCAACCGCAACGTCCTGCGGGCCGAGATCGACCTGGCCGCGAACGCCTGCCTGGATCTGCCGGAGGGCACCGCCACGCTGTGGCTGACCAAGACGACGCTGCTGCCGCGCCGGCTTGAGGTCGAGCGCGACGGGGAGACCACCACCTACGCGTACACGTTCAAGAACTTCAATCGCCATCTGACGCTGAGCTCGTTCGGGCTGCCGGCGCTCGGCCGCCTCCCCGTGGTTACGAGCAACGGGTTCCGTCGCCGCACGCCTCGGGTCGCGTTGGGACCGCTGCCGTTCGTGCCGCGGCTGCCGACCAAGCTGCCCCCGGGCTTCACGCTGGCGGCCTCCGGCTGGGCGCCGACCGGCGCGCGCACCGGGCGGGGGACGTCAACCGGCGCAACCGCTACCTGTTCTCTGCCGTCTACCGGCGGGGGTGGGAGCGGATCGAGGTGGCGCAGCGGCTGGTCGAGTCCGCCCGCTTTCCCCAAGCAGGACCTCAAGGTGATCGCCGAGTCCCTGCAGAAGATCTGATGGCGCGGCCGATGGACGATGCCGAGACACGTGCGTTCCTCACGCAGGGGACCAGGACGGGGAAGCTCGCCGTCGTCAGGCGCGACGGGAGCGCCATGGTCGTGCCGATTTGGTTCGTGCTCGACGAGGACGGCTCGCTCGTGTTCACCACGGGCGCCGCGACCGTCAAGGGGCGGGCGATCCGGCGTGACCCGCGCGTCTCGATCTGCGTCGATGACGACGGGCCACCGTACTCGTACGTCCGGGTCGACGGGGTCGCGGAGGTCTCCGAGGACGTCGATGCGATGCTGCCGTGGTCGACGACGATCGCCCGCAGGTACATGGGCGACGCGTTGGCGGAGCGGTACGGCCGCCGCAACGCGGCCCCGGGCGAGCTCCTGGTGCGGGTCCGTCCCAGCCACGTCGTCGCCCTCGCCGGCATCGCCGACTGAACGGCGACGCCCGGCGCCGGGACGCCGGGCGTTCGCGGTGCCGATCAGAAGGCGATCGGGACGACCTCGAAGCTGAAGAGCGCCGGGTCGGCGTGATCGATCGTCAGCCGCACCCACGAGCTCGGGGTGGATGTGCTTCCCTGCACCGTCAGGCGGGTCAGGTTCGGCACCGGCGTCGTGACGCCGTACTGCAGGTTGAACGGGGTCGTCGAGTCGGCGAGCGGCCGGTCGATGGTGAAGACATGCGAGTCGCCGTTCACCACCAGGACCGGCTTGTCGAAGGCGCGCGCGTGCGCGGCGATCGACCGGACGATTCCGGTGTAGCCCGTGAGCGTCCGGAGCGGCGCGAAGGGGTCCCACAGATCGGCTTGCATCGCGAGGACGACACCGCGGGAGTCCTCCTCCTCGGCCGTCGCGAACGCCGCGTCGATCCATTTCAGGACCGCGGCCGTCCGTCCAGCGACCTGGTCGGCCTGGACGGCCTGGAATAGCGCCGTGTTCCACGGCGCGCCCCACGGGAGCTCGTTGTTGTTCGAGCCCGGAACGTTGAACGTCGCGAACGTCACGTCGTCCTGCGTCCAACGAACGTGCTCGGGATAGGTGACGATGCTCCTGCGCTTCTGCACCTGGACGCGGCGGCGGTTGACGCCGAGTGTCCAGCCGGGGTCCGCGAAGAACACGGAGCGCTCGAACGCGAGTCGCTCGGTGGGCAGGTACCCGCCGTTGCTCGCGCGGTGGCAGTCGGTCCACTCGTTGTCGCCCGGGGTGAACACCAGCGGGTCGAGAAATTTGTCGAACGTCGCCTTGACGCGCAGGTAGGTCGCGTCGTCGCAGGGGGTCGAGCCGCTCTTGATGTCGCCCAGGTGAATCGCGCGGCGCACCTTCGGGTCGGCGTTGATCGCCGCGGGCAGGTTGTCGAAGTTCGCGATCTGCGCGGGGGTGTAGGGCAGGTCGCCGAACACCGCGAGCGTGGTCGATCCGGCTGCCGCCTGGGCGCCCACACCGCCCATGACCATCGCCCCGGCGGCGGCCAACGCCGCGAGGCCTCTGTGTCGCTTCATGCTCCTCCTCCGATCAGGTCCCGCGCGGGAGCGCACGGGACGCGGCGAAGCTACGATCGGCACCCAACCCGATGGGTGCCGATCTGGCAAACGCGGGGAGACGCGCTGGTGTCTCCGGCGTGGGCCGGCGGGATGTTCACCAGATTTCGAGTGGGGTCAGGGCGAGCGCGCGCAGCTCGTCGACGAGCCCGACGATCTGATCGATGACCTCTCGGTCGATCAGCCGTCCACGGGCGTCGATGCGCTCACCGGCCTTGCTGAGGGCGACGCCGTCGTCATGGACGCGGGCGCCAGAGGCGGCGAGCGCCTTGCGGAGCTCCGCCTGGGCCCACACGCCGCCGAACATCGACGTGGACGCGCTCATCACCGCCGTCGACTTGCCGAGCAGGGCGCTCGTCCCGTACGGGCGCGATGCCCAGTCCATGGCGTTCTTGATGACGCCGGGTACCGAGTGGTTGTACTCGGGCGTGGCGATCAGGAGGGCATCGGCGTCGGCGATGCGCCGGCGAAGGTCGAGCACGGCCTCGGAGGTGCGCTCGCCCTCGTCGTCCTCGTTGAACGGCGGGATCGAGCCGAGCCCGTCGTAGAGCTCGATCTCGACCCCGTCGCGCGCGTGCTCGCGGGCGGCCACGAGCATCGCCCGGCTGACCGACCCGCGCCGGAGGCTGCCGGGGATCGCGAGCACGCGGAATGGGCGCGATGTCGTGTCCATGGCTACTGCTTGATCCCTTCCGTGTGCCAGACGAGCTTGACCCGCTCGCCCACCGCGACGGCCGTGTCGCCGAGCGGGACGTTCCAGGTCAAGCCGAACTTGGTGCGGTCGATGACGCCGGCGGCGCTGATGCCGATGCGGGTGTTGCCGTAGGGGTCGGGGCCGACTCCCTCGATCTCGGCGTCGAGTTCGACCTGCTGCGTGACGCCGCGAAGCGTGAGGTCGCCGACGACCTTGAGCGTTCCGTTGCCGTCGCTCTCGATGCGTGTCGAAGCGAAGCTGCCGGTCGGGTGATTGGCCTGGTCGAAGAAGTCCGGGCTCATCAGGTGCCCGGTCAACTGGACGTCCTGGGTGACGAGGCTGTCGATCCGGGTGGTGCCCGCCACGCTCGTGACCCCGCCCTCGGCGGTTTCGATCGTACCCTCGACGGCAGGGAAGCTGCCGCGGTAGGTCGAGACGCCGAGGTGCTTGACCTCGAAGCCGACCGAGGAGTGGACCGGGTCGATCGCCCATGTTCCAGCGGGGATGTCTGCCATTGTTCTCTGCTCCTTGAAGTCGATGTATGAGATGAAACGGACTGGCGTCCGCTTGTGAGTAGGAGAGTAACGGACTACAGTCCGTTTTGTCAATGGGCACTCATTTCAGACCGATCAACCCTTCTGCGGGCGCCGCGACCGAACGCGCCGACGCCGCACGCAACCGTCGCAAGGTCCTGGACGCGGCCGAGCGGCTGTTCGCCGAGCGCGGCGTCGAGCAGGTTTCGATGGACGAGATCGCTGCTGCGGCGGGCGTCGGCAAGGGCACCCTCTACCGGCGCTTCGGCGACCGATCAGGCCTCGCGCTCGCGGTCATGGACGTCCACAGCCGCGAGCTGCAGCATGAGGTCCTGCGCGGCGCGCCGCCGCTCGGGCCGGGGGCGCCGCCACGCGAGCGGCTGATCGCGTTCACTGACGCGATGGTCGATCAGCTGGATCGCAATCTCGCGATTCTCTCCTCGTTGGGAAGCGGCCATTACCGCTCGGGCGTCTACGCCACCTACCGCCTGCACGTCGCGATCCTCCTGCGTGAATCCCTCCCTGAGTGTGACGCCCCCGTCCTCGCCGACCTCGTCCTCGCGCCCCTCGCTCCGGACCTCTACCGCCACCTGACCCAGGACCGGGAGCTCCCGCCGGAGCGGATCGCCGCCGCGATGCGGGAGTTGGTGTCCGGCCTGCTGAGCGGCGCTACCGGCTGATCCGGCCCAGCTCTTCCAGGCTGGTGGTCCCGGCGAACACCGCGGCCAGGCCCTCCTCGGCGATCGTACGCATCCCCTCGCTTCGCGCGCAGGCACGGATCTCGTTGGTCGACGCGCGGCGGATGGCGAGGTTCTCGATCGCCTCGCTCATCACGAGGGTCTCGGCCAGGGCGAAGCGCCCGCGATAGCCGGCGCCGTCGCAGCGGACGCACCCACGGGCGCGGTGCGTCGGGGCCGGGTCGGGCAGCGCCGGGGGCAGGTCCGCGAACGCGAACAGGTCCGTCAGGGCCGTGTGCGGGACGGGCACGGGCTGGCTGCACTCGTCGCAGAGCTTGCGCGCCAGGCGTTGGGCCAGCACGCCGCGCAGCGCGCTCGCCAGCAGGAACGGCTCGATCCCCATCTCGGTAAGACGCACCACCGCGCCGGCCGCGTCGTTGGTGTGGATGGTCGCCAGCACCAGGTGGCCGGTCAGGGCCGCCTCGACCGCGATGTGGGCGGTCTCGACGTCACGGATCTCGCCGACCATGATCACGTCCGGGTCGCAGCGGAGCATCGCGCGCAGGCCAGATGCGAACGTCAGGCCCGCCTTGGGGCGCACCTGCACCTGGTTGATGCCGGCCAGCCGGTACTCGACCGGATCCTCGACCGTGATGATCTTCCGGCCGCTGTCGTTGAGCCTGGCCAGGGTGGCGTAGAGCGTGCTGGTCTTGCCCGATCCGGTCGGGCCGGTGACCAGGACCAGGCCGTGCGGCTGGCGGTAGCAGCGCTCCCACCGGTCGATCAGCGCCGCCGACAGGCCCAGGTCGCCCAGATCGGTGGTGGCGTTGGACCGATCCAGTAGGCGTACGACGATGCTCTCGCCGCCGACCGTCGGCAGCGTCGCGATGCGCAGGTCCAGGTCGCGCTCGCCCATTCGCAGCCCGACCCGGCCATCCTGCGGAACACGTCGCTCCGCGATGTTGAGGTCGGACATGACCTTGAGCCGGCTGACGATCGCGGGCCCGCGCGAGGCCGGCACGCTCGTGGCGGTGCGCAGGATGCCGTCGACGCGAAAGCGCACGACCAGGTCGCCCTCCTGCGGCTCGATGTGGATGTCGGAGGCGCGCTCCATGACCGCGCGCGCGATCACCGAGTTGACGAACCTGATGACCGGGCCGTCGTTCTCGCCGACCGCGATCAGGTCCTCCGCTAGCGCGGTGTCGTCCTCGGGGCCCGCGGACTCACCGAAGTCGGCCGCCAGATCCTCGGCGCCGCTGCCGAGCCCGACTCGGGCCATGATGGCCTCGGGCATCGCGAGCGCGGGTCGCAAC
>JBKKDD010000195.1:0-11745 GCA_046708705.1 Miltoncostaeaceae bacterium
GGGGGCACGCCCGGGATGTCAAACCACTTCGCGCAGCCGGGGCCGTGGCCGCCTACGCCGCCGACCACGTCCTCGGGCCACTGGTTGGCCTCGGCGAGCAGCACCCGGTCGGGGTAGCGCTCGTCCACCTCGCGGCGCACGCGCTTGAGGTAGGCGTGGGTCTCCAGCAGGTTCTCGCAGTTGGTGCCCTCGCGCTCGAACAGGTACGGCACCGCGTCCAGGCGAAAACCGTCCAGCCCCATGTCCAGCCAGAACCGCAGGGCCTCCAGCATCACCTCCTGCACCTCGGGGTTGTCGTAGTTGAGGTCGGGCTGGTGGTGGAAGAACCGGTGCCAGTAGTAGGCGCCGGCCTCCTCGTCCCACGTCCAGTTGGAGGTCTCGGTGTCGATGAAGATGATCCGGACGTCCTCGTAGCGGTGCTTGGTGTCCGACCACACGTACCAGTCGCGCTTGGGGCTGTCGGGCGACGAGCGCGCCTCGAGGAACCAGGGGTGGTCGCTCGAGGTGTGGTTCATCACGAGATCGGCAATGACCCGGATGCCGCGCTGGTGGGCGGCGTCGATCAGGGCCTTGACGTCGCCGACGTCGCCATAGTCGGAGTGGACGCCGAAGAAGTCGGCGATGTCGTATCCGCCGTCACGCATGGGCGAGGGGTACACGGGCAAGAGCCACAGGCAGTCGATGCCGAGCCACTCCAGGTAGTCGAGCTTCTCGAGCACGCCACGCAGGTCGCCGTGCCCGTCGCCGTTGGAGTCGTGGAACCCGCGAACGTAGACTTCGTAGAAGACCGCGGTCCTGAACCACAGGGGCTCGGACGCGAACCAACCGGGGCGCTCAGTGGGTGCGGGGGTGCTCATCGGCGCACCGCCATGACGTGCGCGTCGCCCGGGTCGAGCGCCACGTAGTTGCCGCCGACGTGCCAGTCGTACAGCCCGGAGGACAGCAGGTCCGTCACGGCGACCTGTTCGACGACCCCGTCGGTCGGGGGCAGGTGGACCAGGCCGACCTGCCGGGTGTGCGGATCCAGGTTGACCACGCAGGTGATGGTCTCGGCTCCCGTGCCCTTGGTGTAGGCGATCAGGTGATCGTTCTCGGTCTCCAGGAACCGCACCGGGCCGATGCGCTGGAGCGCCGGATGGGTCCGGCGGATCGCGTTGAGCGTGCCGACCAGCGGCAGCAACGGGCCGTCCAATCGGCGGCGCTTGGTCTCGTACTTCTCAGAGTCCAGGTACTCCTCGCTGCCGGGGGCGACCGGCGTGTCCTCGAAGTGCTCGAAGCCGGAGTAGATGCCGTAGCTCGGTCCCAGCGTCGCGGCCAGCACCAGCCGCGCGTGGAACGCGGGCGGGCCGCCGGTCTGCAGGTACTCGTTCAGGATGTCGGGGGTGTTGGCGAAGAAGTTGGGGCGGTAGAACATGGCGACGTCGGGGCGTGCGAGCTCGGTCAGGTAGTCCTGCAGCTCGTGCTTGCCGTTTCGCCATGTGAAGTAGGTGTACGACTGGCTGAACCCGACCTTGCCCAACTCGTACATGATGGCGGGGCGGGTGAACGCCTCGGCCAGGAACACCGCGTCGGGGTGCTCCGCGCGGACCGTCGCGATCAGCCAGTGCCAGAAGCCCATCGGCTTGGTGTGCGGGTTGTCGACGCGGAAGATGCGCACCCCGTGGTCGCACCAGTGCAATACCACGCGACGGATCTCCTCCCACAGCGCCTGCCAGTGCGGCGTGTCGAAGTTGACGTTGTAGATGTCCTGGTACTTCTTGGGCGGGTTCTCGGCGTACTTCAGCGTGCCGTCGGGCCGGCGGTGGAACCACTCGGGGTGGTCACGAAGCCACGGGTGGTCCGGGGAGCACTGGATCGCCAGGTCGAGTGCCAGCTCGATGTCGTGCACCGCCGCCGCGGCGACGAGCCGGTCGAAATCGTCGAACGTGCCGAGCTCGGAGTGGATCGCGTCGTGGCCGCCATCGGCGGCGCCGATGGCCCAGGGGCTTCCAGGCTCGCCTTGGCCGGCTGTCAGCGCGTTGTTCTTGCCCTTGCGGTGGGTCGTGCCGATGGGGTGGATCGGCGTCAGGTAGAGCACGTCCACGCCGAGTTTCGCGAACTGCGGCAGGACCTTCTCGACGCCGGCGAACCCGCCCCACGAGCGGGGAAAGAGCTCGTACCATGCGCCGAACGTGGCGCGCTCGCGGTCGACGTCGATACGAACGACGGCGCTGCGCGTCCGCTCGCGCCGCTCCGGACTCTGCGCCATCAACGTGGCGAGTTCCTCGCCCAATGCCACCGCGATCTGCTCGGGGCCGGAGGCGTCGGCAAGCGCGGTCGCTGCGGCGCGCGCGGCGGTCTTGGCCGCGCCGCGCAGGCGCCGGGCGGCCGCGTCGACCAGCGCGGCGCCCTCGATCATCTCGCTGGTCAGGTCCGTCTGGCCGCCGTCGACGCGCCGGCGCATCTCCTGTCGCCACGAGGCGAAGGCGTCCACCCACGCCTCGATCGCGAACTCGTGGATGCCGAGCGCGTCCGGGGTGAGCCTCGCGCTCCAGCGGTCGGTCCCGGGCGCCGCGTCCATCGCCACCTCGCTCCAGCCGCTGCCGGGCCCGCGGTGGCGCACGACGGCGTGCAGCGTCTCGTGCCCGTCGCGCAGCACCGTGGCCGAGATCTCCACGAGCTCGTTGACGGTGAGCTTGGGGGCATACGCGCCCCCGTCCAGCACGGGTTGGACGTCCTGGATCACGATCCGTCCGGGACGCGACTTCGGAGCTGGCGGAATCACCCCGTCAGCATGCCCGATTTGGCCGCATCAAACCCTTTCGGCGTCCCGTGGGACTCGTGCCGGGTCACAGGTGGACGTCAAAGAACGCGGTCGACGCCCCGTCGATCGTCGAAAAACGCATCGTGTGGCAGTCGGGCAGGCTCTGCGCGATGTTGTCGTTCGCGGCGGGGGTCCGGTCGCCGTCTTTACTCACGATGAGCTGTGTGACAACGGCCTGGCTTCCGTCCGCCGATGACGCCCGAAGATGGGTGGCGCGCGCCTCGTGCCGGCTGTTGATTCAGGTTCAGGCGACGCCTGAGCGCGATCCGCCGATGACCGTGCCCGGGCTCACTCAGACCCGCCGGAGCGGGCCGGAGCGTTTCCACACGATCGCGGCCCCCAAGGCAACGAGCCCGACCGAGACCAGTTGCGCGGTCGTCAAACCGATGGCGACGGAGTCGTTGCGGCGGATGAACTCGATCAGGAACCGCTCGATGCCGGCGAAGATGCCCCAGACGCCGAAGAGGGCCCAGGGGCGGTCGAACCGATCGCGCAGGCGCCACAGGGCGTAGAACGCGATCAGCATCGCGATGGCCTCGTAGATCGGCGTCGGATGGACCAGCTCGGTGGTGGGGACCTCACCGTCCGGGTAGCTCATGGCCCAGGGGAGCGAGCTCGCCGAGCCGTAGTCCCCGTCGCCGGAGAGTTGGCAGCCGATGCGTCCGATCACGTATCCCAGCGCGAGGGCCGGCCCCATCGTGTTCGCGACCACTCCGATCGGCACGCGGCGCCAGATGGTGACGGCCCACACGGCGACGGCGCCGCCGATCACGCCGCCGTACCACACGAGCCCGGTGCCCGAGAACAGGTCGCCGCCGCCGTTTTGGATCAGGTAGTCGATCCGCGCGCCGATGAAGCCCCCGACCCCGGCCGCGATCGCGAGCTCCCACGCGAGCCCCGGATCGCGCCCGCGGCTGGCCAGGTCGCGCGACAGGAAGTACGCCGACACGATCAGCCCAAGCGCCACCATCAGCCCGAAGCTGTGGAGCGTGAACGGCCCGACGGTGAACAGATCCGGGATCACCAGGCCCCCTCACAGGATGCGGCGGCGCCACGCGCAGGGCCGTTGGGGGAGGGAGTCCGTCTCACGAGGACCGCACGATAGCGGTCGACCCGAACGCCCGTGTCGGAAGGTCGAATTCGCCTCTCGTGATCCCGCCTGGGCAAAGGGATCGCGGGCAATTCGTGTCAGGCACGCTTTACCGACCGTTCACACGCCACGGGGGGCGGGTGTCGCGCTCGCCTATCATCGGGCGCGTGGATTCGGGAAGCGCGCTCAGCGATCGGGGGCTTCGGCGGACGCCGCAGCGGATGGCGGTGCTGCGGGCGCTCGAGGACGGGCACGCGCTGAGCGCTCAGGAGGTGTTCGGGCGTGCGCGCGAGAGCTGCCCGGAGCTCGGGCTCTCGACGGTCTATCGCACGCTCGTCGCGCTGACCGACGCGGGCTTGCTGGACGCGATCGGCCAGCACGAGGGCGAGGCGACCTACCGTCGCTGCGGCGGGGCGCACCATCACCATCTCGTCTGCTCGGAATGCCGCAAGGTCGAGGAGCTGTCGGAGTGCGACCTGAGCCCGATCGAGCGCGGGATCGCCAGGGACACCGGGTTTCGGGTCGACGGGCACACGCTGACCTTCCACGGCGTCTGCCGGGAGTGTCGGGGCTGATCGAGCTCAGCGCCGACGAGGCTCGGCGGCTGGCGCTTTGGAGCCAGGGGGTGCTCGGATCGCGGGACCGACGGGGCGGACCCGCTGCGCTGCTGCGACGGCTGGGCGCGGTCCAGCTCGACACGATCTCGGTGCTCGCCCGGTCGCACGAGTTGGTGGCCTATGCACGACTGGGTGCCGTCCCGCGCGGAACGATCGAGGCGGCGTACTGGTCCGGCTCGGCGGCGTTCGAGTACTGGGTGCACGCGGCGAGCATCCTGCCGATCGACGACTGGCCGTGGTACGCGATGCGCCGAGCCCGGCACAGGGCCGCGTTGACCGGGCCCGCCGCTCCCCGCGAGCTCGTGTTGGCGGCGCTGCGCGCTGACGGCCCGCAGACGGCACGGCAGCTCGGCGGCGCCCGGCAGGGCGGCGACTGGTGGGACTGGTCACCCGTCAAGCGGGCGGCCGAGGAGCTGCTCGGCGCCGGGGACGTCGTCTGCGTCACCCGGCGCGGATGGCAGCGGGTCTACGACCTGGCCGAGCGGGCGATCCCCGAGCACCTACGGTCCCGTGAGCCGTCGGACCGCGAGTGCAAGATCGTGCTGGTCCGCCGTGCGGCCGCCGCGCTCGGCGTTGCCACCACCGCCGACCTGGCCGACTACCACCGCCAGCGGCCGACCCGGATGCGCGCGGTGCTGGACGACGCCGGTTTGGTGCCGGTTGCCGTTGCGGACTGGGGGGCGCCGGCCTGGGCCGACCCCGAGGCGCTGCGCGCGCTGGACGCCGGTCTGCCGCGGACGCACCGCACGACGCTCCTATCGCCGTTCGACTCGCTGGTGTGGGATCGCGCCCGCACGGAGCGCATCTTCGGGTTCGCGCACCGGCTCGAGGCCTACGTCCCCGCGCCCAAGCGCATTTACGGGTACTTCGCGATGCCGGTGCTGGCCGGGGGACGGATCGTCGCCCGCGTGGACCCCGTTCGTCGCGACGGGGCGCTGGTCGGACGCACGGTGACTCTGGAGCGCCCCGGCGCGGCAGGCGCGGTCGCCCGCGCCATGGTCGCGGCGGCCGCGTGGGTCGGCTGCGCGCGGGTTAGCGTGGAGCGGGTCGTGCCAGCCGAATCCGCTGCGCCGCTGCGAGCGGCCCTGATCGCGGCGACACGAGCCAGGTGATCGCGCACAACCCGGTCGCCACCAGCACCACCGCGCCCCCGGCCGCCACGTCGGCGTGGAACGACACGTACAGCCCGCCGATCCCCGACGCCACGCCGTAGGCCATCGCCGCGGCGACCGTGGTCGAGATCCGCCGCGCCACGAACCGGGCCGAGGCGGCGGGCGTGACGAGCAGCGCCAGCACGAGCATCGTGCCGATCGCCCGGATCGAGATGACCACGACCAGTGCGATCAGGCACAGCAACACGACGTCGATCGCGCCCGGCCGCATCCCGGCCGCCCCCGCGCCCTCGCGGTCGAACGACGTCGCGACCAGCGGACGGCGCAGCACGACCAGCGCGCCCAGCACCAACAGCGCGATCGCGCCGGACAGCCCCAGGTCGCCGCGCGAGACCCCCAGGAGCTCCCCGAACAGGAACGACGACAGGTCGCGGTCGAGTGGTCCAAGCGCCGACGCCAGCACCACTCCCAGGGCGAACATCCCGGTGAACACCACCCCGATCGCGGTCTCGTCGGTGGTGCGCCCCGCCCGCGACGCCATCGCGATGCCCACGGCCGCCGCCACCGCCGCCGCCAGCCCGCCGAGGACGATCGAGCCGCCGAGCACCGAGGCGAGCACCGCGCCCGGCAGCACCGTGTGGGAGAACGCCTCGACCGTGAACGGCAGGCCCCGCAGGACCACCACCACCCCAAGCGCGCCGCCGACGACGCCGAGCAGGGCGAGCTCGATCCCCGCCCGCGTGACGAGTTCGGTCGCCCAGGGGTCGGTCAGCCAGCTCACCGGTCGTGGTGATGGTCGGCCGGGTGGGCGACGTGGGGTCCGTGATCGTGATGGGCGCCCTCGTCGAGCACGCGGACCGGGCGGCCGTCCGCGCCGTCGCTGACCACCAGGATCTGGTTGTAGGTCCGACCCAGCGTCTCCGGGGTGAACGTCGCCTCCGGCGGGCCGTACGCGATCAGGCGCCGGTTGAGAAACAGCAGCACGTCACAGGTGTCGGCGGCCTCGTTGAGGTCGTGGGTGGCGATGAGGATCGTGCCGCCGCCGTCGCGATGGCGCCGAACGGCCTCGTGCAGGATGCGCCCGCTCGTCGTATCGACCCCCGTCAGCGGCTCATCCAGCAACATGACCTGGCCGCCCTGTGCCAGGGCGCGCGCCATGATCACCCGCTGGCGCTGGCCCCCCGACAACTCGCCGAAGGTGCACGTCCGGTGCTCGCTCATGCCGACGTCCTCCAGCGCCTGCGCAGCCGCCGCCTTGGCGACACGGCCGAGCGGCCGCCACCACGGCGTGGCCGCGTACCGCCCCATCAGCGCGACGTCGAGGGCCGTGGCCGGAAAGTCTGCGGCGGTCCGATCCCCTTGGGGTACGTAGGCGGGCATCCCATCGATGGCGACGGTGCCGCTGTGGGGAAGCAGCCCGAGCATCGCGCGAAAGAGGGTGGACTTACCGGCGCCGTTCGGCCCTATCACGCCGACGATGCATCCGGCCGGTGCGGCGAACGTGACATCGTCCAACGCGAGCACCGTCGCGAACGCCACGCTGACGCCGGTCAACTCGACGGCGGGCCGCGCCATCGTCAGGCGCCGATGCCGGTGATGATCGCGTCCATGTTGGCGCGCATCATGCCCAGATATGTCCCCGCGGGACCGCCCGCCGGGCCCAGCGCGTCGGCGTACAGTGGGGGGCCGAGTCGCACGCCGGCCTCCTGGGCCACGGCCCGCGCCACGCGCGGATCGCCGGACGCCTCGGCGAACACGACGCGGACGCCCCGGCGCCGGATCGTCTGGACCAGGTCGGTGAGTTGCCGGGCGGACGGCTCGGCGGCGGTGGACAGCGACGTGACCGTGGTGCCCGCGATGTCGATGCCGTAGCGCCGGGCGAAGTACCCGAATGCCTCGTGATCGGTGACGATCGCCCGTCGTCCCGCGGGGACGTTGGCGATCAGGGCGGCGAGCTCGCGATCCAGGGCGGAGATCTGTTCCGTGGTCGTCCGCGCATTGGCCCGGTATGTGTCGGCGCCCGCCGGGTCGGCAGCTGTCAGTGCGCGCTCCGTCGCCGCGACCATGCGGATGGCATTGGCCGGATCGAGCCAGACATGCGGGTCGCTGTCCGACGTCTGCACATCGCGCGTGGTGATGACCCGCGTCGCGTCGCCGCCCGCGTTGGAGAGCACCTCGTCCAGCCAATCGTCCAGGCCGAGGCCGTTCTGCAGCACGACGTTCGCCTCCGCCACCGCCCGCACGTCGGAGGGGGTCGGCTCATACTCGTGCGGATCGGTGTTGGGCTGCAGGAGCCGGGTCAGCCTGATGCGCGTCCCGCCGACCGAGCGGGCGAAGTCACCGAGCTGGGTGGTGGTGGCGACCACGGCGATGCGGCCGTCGTCGCCGGCGGACGATGAGGCGCACCCGGCCAGCGCCGACGCCATGGCCACGGCGGCGACGGCCGCCATGGCGCGCAGTCGGGTCGATGTCGACATCGTGCTCAGCTTACATGAGACTCACTCTCAGGTGGGAACGACTGCCGTCTGGCGCGGCCCGCCCGCGCGCAGACGCTGAGCGATCGCGACGATCACGAACGCCGCGGCGGCGACGACCGCGATCCCGGCGCCCGGTGGGGCGTCGAGCCGGTAGGCCAGCCACAGGCCTGCGACGCCCTCGGCCGCCGCCAGCAGGACGCCGACCACGTGCAGCGTCGGGATCCGGCGGGTACACAGGCGGGCGGTCGCGGAGGGAACGAGCACCAGCGCGGCCACCAGCAGGCTGCCGATCGCCGGCAGCGCGACCGCGACGGTCACCGCCATCATCACCATCAGCACGACGTCGATCGCGACCACACCCCGCCCGTCCGCAATGGCCAGGTCCCGCTGAAACGTCGCCGAGGCCAGGTCACGACCAAGCCCCAGCGTCAGCGCGAGGGCGAGGATCGCGACCACCACCGTACGCACGATGTCCACGTTGTCGATCGCGAGCAGGCTCCCGAACAGCAGGGCGTTGGCCCGCGTCCCGGGGTCGCCGATGTCGCTGACCAGCACCGCGCCGAGCGCGAGCGACGCCGAGAGCACGATGGCGACCGCCACACCACCGGCGAACTGCGGGCGGCGTGACATCCACGTCAGCACCAGCGCGATCGCGATCGCGGCGACCAGGGAGGTCCCGAACAGGCTCCAGCCGGCCAGGGCGGCGATGACAAGCGCCGGGAACGTCGCGTGCCCGATGGCGTGCGCGGCGAAGGCCAGGCGCCGCGTCACGACCCACGTGCCCAGCAGGCCCGCTGGGATCGCCAGGACGAGCACCTCGACGAGAGCACGCTGCATGAACACCGGGCGAAAGGGGTCGGTCAGGAGGTCGAGGAGCGCCATTCGTCGGGTTCATACCTGATTTTGGGGCTTAACCTGGTCGGCCAAACCCCCAGCGGGTGCCGAGGTTGGCTTCCTACGGTCTCCTCTCTCACGTCCGACGCGTACCACGAGGAGCACCAATGAAACGACCCGATACGAAGACCCTGGCGGCTCCACGACGGCACCACGCTTGCCAAGCTCGCCGAGTCGAAGGGCAAGTCGCGTGCCGCCCTGCTCGACGCGATCAAGGAGGGCATCACGGCCGCGGCGAAGAGCGAGGGCCAGACGTTCACCACAGAGCGGCTCACGCAGATGGCCGAGGCGTTGGCCGACGGCACCGGCGGCAGGGGTGGCGATGGCCACCGCGGTCGCGGCGGTCACGGTGGCCCTGGGGGGTTCGGTGGCCCTGGGGGGTTCGGCGGCCCGGGCGGCTTCGGCGGACCGGGTCTTCCCCCGCTCGGTCCGTAGGTCCCCGACCGTCGGTCCAGGCAGCCGCTCCCAGAGCGCGAGAACCGAGTCAGACGGTGTCGGCGGCCATTCGCCGCTGCTGAGTCGACTCCTCCGCCGGGCGCGGCGCGAAGCTCGATGGTGCCGCCGTCGAACTCGACCAGCCGCCGGACGATCGCGAGCAACGCTAGTACCGGCGCGCTCCCGCGTATCGCGAGGCGTAGTACGGTTCCGAGAGGGACGAGATCTTGACGAGGTCCCCCGCCTGGGGGGCGTGGACGAAGTAGCCCTTGCCCACGTAGAGGCCTTCGTGGAGGATCCTGCCGGAACGGTCGGCGAAGAAGACGGCGTCGCCGGCGGTGAGCTGCTCGGGCGAGATCGGGGCGCCGGCCGCGGCCTGCTGGGCTGCGGACCTGGGGAGCGTGACCCCGTTCTTGCGGTACACGTACTGCACCAGGCCTGGCGCATCGAAACCGTTCCGCGGGTTTGCGCCACCCGACCTGTACGGGGTGTTGATGAACGTCACCGCGAGCTGAACCGCCGCGGGGCCCTTGCTCGTGCCGCCACCGCGGACGCCGGCCGCCGGACCGTACGCGGCCGGAGCCGCCACGGTGCCCTGGATCCCTGGAGCGACGCTCGGCGCGACCGGAATCGCGATCTGCGAAGCGGCGCGGTCGGTGAACACCGTGCCGTTCGGGTCGCCGCCGAGCTCCGAGTAGTAGGTGCTGACGTTGCGGAACCAGTGGCTGTTGAGGTTGGTGGGATCGTTGCTCGCGCCGTTTGGCGCCCACCGGCGCTGAATCTGAGCGATCGTCACCAGGTTCGAGCCCTTGTACAGGCGCCCACCGAGGTTCCTGGCCGCCGAGGCGATCGCGTCGTCCCACGAGGGGTACACGATCCCCGGGCCCATGCCGAACGGGTTGTGGATCGTCTGCGACGGTCCGTAGTTGCCGAAACTCGTCTCCGCTCCGGAGATCGCGACGAGCAGCCGCGGATCCAGCCCGACGGCGGTGGACTGGTAGACGAACATCGCGCCGTGACCCGCGAGCGGGCTGCCCTTGCCGACCAGGTACTGATCCAGACGGCCGGCGAGGCTCGCGTCAATGGTGGGAACGGTCGACGACACCGGCGCGAACGACATTCCCGGCAGCGTCGCGAACGGGCTCGCCGCCGTCAGCTGCTCGGCCGCGGCTCGCGCGGCGGCCTCCTCGCGCAGCTTGTCGACCGCGGGTTGCAGCTCCTGCACGCGCTGTGCCGCGGCGGTCGCCTGGTCCTCCAGCCGCTGCTCGCGCTCGATCAGGGCGTCCATGTCGTCCTCGGAGACCAGCTCCATCTCCGAACGGATGTCGGCGAGGTCGGCGTTGATGCGCTCCAGCTCCGCCTCGGCCGCGGCCAGGGCGACGACCGCCGGCGCGTTCTCGTCGATAGGTGCCTCGGCGGTCGCGTCGACGGCGTCGATGGACGGCGTCGGCGGCACCGGGGGAGCGGACAGACCCGCGCTCGCCACGAATTGGTCGAGGATCTCTCCCGGAGTCGGCGGCGCCGAGGGCGGCGCCTCACCGGCGGGCATGACGTTCCAGGAGCCTCCAACCGCCTCGACCTGCCACGTGTTGCCCGTCGCGGTCGCCGGAGCGTCGCTGACGGACCACTCGCCGGCCGCTGCCTGCCCGGCGGCCATCGACCCGGCCACCAGCGCCGCGGCGAGTGCACGTCCAATCGGGAGGCGGCGTCCGGCCACTTTTGGAAGGCGTCGTGCCATTCTGCGGATAGGAATCGGCGTACGGCCCCGAACCTTTAGGCTTTCGAGGCGATTTGTCGTCCGCGGTCACGCACGCATATCGAGCTCGCGCTGCGCCATATCGCGGCGACCGTTCGCCGCGGGCACTGATCAGGGGCGGACGGCGCCCACGAAGTCCCCGCGGGACGACATCGCCGTGACCTTGACGACGTCTCCCGTACGCGGCGCCTGGACCATCTGCCCGCCGCCGATGTAGATCCCCATGTGCCCGAGCCCGTGGAAGAAGACCATGTCACCAGGCTGCAGCGGGCCGGTCACCCGCGGGAACGCCGCCCAGATCGCCCCCGTGTAGTGCGGGACGGACTTGCCGACCTTCGCGTACGCGTAGCTCGCCAGGCCGCTGCAGTCGAACCCGCTTGGCGACGCGCCGCCCCAGACGTACGGGACGCCCAGGTACTGCATCGCGATCCGCGCCGCCTGGGCGTTGGAGGCGCTGCCGGCGCCGCTGACCACGCCGGCGCTCGCGCGACCGCCGGACGATCCGAGCGTGCTCGCGGCCGCCGGGGCGGCGCTCGCCGTGACGCGCAGCCGCTCCTGCGC
>JBKKDD010000196.1:0-4717 GCA_046708705.1 Miltoncostaeaceae bacterium
GTCCGGGAGGAGCTCGATCGCCATCCCCTCGTCGCGCACGCCGCCCTGGGCGGCCCGGACGAAGGCGGCGACGGCGCCACTCTCGGCACCCTCCGCTAACGGCCCGGCGACGGTGCCGCAGCGCTCCGGCGCCGCCGCTGGTCCTTTCGACCCGTCTCCGCGCCCTTCCACCGCCGGGGCCACGACGCGCCATCCCCGCACCATCCTCACCGACCAAGCTGCGCACGCGCCAAATGACCGCCCGTCGGTCAAATGGCCGTGGCGTCCGCCAAATGGCCGTTGCCGGGCGGCCGGTGGGGCGTCGGCGTTGGCTACTTCGGGGGCATCCGGCCAGCGGCGTCGAGGCGGATCACGTCGCCGTTCAGGTAGGGGTTCGCGACGATGTGGGCGACCAGGGCGGCGAACTCGTCCGGCAGGCCGAGGCGTTTGGGGTGGACGGCCTGCGCGGCGAGGGCGTCCTGGACGTCCTGGCTGAACTTCGCGACCATCGGCGTCAACATTGGGCCGGGGGCGATCGAAATCACCCGGATGCCGCGGCTCGCCAGGTCCCGTGCCGCCGTCAGCGTCAGCGCCGCGACGCCGCCCTTCGACGCCGCGTACGCCGCCTGGCCGATCTGCCCCTCGAACGCGGCCACTGACGCGGTCATCACGACGACGCCGCGCGTGCCGTCGGCGTCCGGCGCGTTGTCGGCCATGGCCTCCGCCGCCAGGCGCAGGGTATTGAACGTGCCGACCAGGTTGACCTCGATCACGTCGCGGAACAGGCCGAGCGGGTGGGGTCCCTCGCGACCCGCGATGCGGGCCGCCGGCGCGATGCCGGCGCAGCAGACGACCACGCGAAGCGGCGCCCGCTCGGACGCCACCCGTGCCGCCGCACGGACCTGCGCCTCGTCGCGCACGTCGGTCGCCGCGAATGTCGCGCGCGTGCCCAGCTCCACGGCCAGCCGTACGCCCCGGCTGTCCGGGAGGTCCGCCACGACGACCTCGGCCCCCAGCTCGTAGAGGCGCCGCGCGGTGGCCGCGCCCAGGCCTGACGCCCCTCCGGTGACGAGCGCGCTGGCGGCGTCGAGTCGCATCGCCCGATGCATACCACGGGCGGAGTACGATCGTTGTGTGGCTGTGTCCCCGGCGCCCGTGCTGGTCACGATCGACGAGATCCGCTCCGCCCGTGAGCGCGTCGGCGAGGTCGTGCGCCCCACACCCACCGAGCGGTCGGACAGCCTCAGCCGCATGGCCGGCAGGCCCGTGCTGTTGAAGCCCGAGCATCTGCAACGCGCCGGGTCGTTCAAGATCCGCGGCGCCTACAACTTCATGGCCACGGTGCCCGCGGGCGCCGAGGTCGTGGCCGGGTCGGCGGGCAACCACGCCCAGGGCGTCGCGCTCGCGGCGTCGCTGACCGGGCGGCGCTCCCGCGTCTACATGCCCGAGCGAGCGGCGCTGCCCAAGTTGCAGGCGACCGCGGAGTACGGCGCCGAGGTGGTCACCGTCGCGGGTGGGGTTGAGCTCTGCATCGAGCGGGCCCGTGAGTACGCCGAGGTCGAGGGCGCGGTGTTCGTTCCACCGTTCGAGCACCCGGCGATCATCGCCGGGCAGGGTACGGTGGGGCTGGAGGTGCTGGACGAGGCGCCCGGGGTCGAGACCGTGATCGTATCGGTCGGCGGGGGCGGGCTGCTGGCCGGCATCGGCGCCGCGGTCAAGGCGCTTCGCCCCGACGTGCGCGTGGTCGGCGTCCAGGCCGACGGGGCGTGCTCGATGCGCGACAGCCTCAGCGCCGGGCAGGCCGTCGAGGTCGACCCGGCCACCATGGCCGACGGCGTCGCGCTGCGCAGGCCCGGCGATTTGACGCTGGCCCACGCGGTGGCCCATGCCGACGAGATCGTCACGGTCTCCGAGGAACAGATCAGCCGCGCGGTGCTGCTGCTGTTGGAGCGCGCCAAGGCGGTCGTGGAGCCCAGCGGGGCGCTGCCCGTCGCCGCGCTGATCGCCGGGCTCGTGCCTGGCGACGGTCCCGCGGTCGCGGTGCTGTCGGGCGGCACCGTCGATCCGCTGCTGTTGACCCGGTTGATCGACCACGGCCTGTCCGCCGCCGGGCGCTTCATGGTGGTGCGCGTGGTCATCGACGACCGGCCGGGCGCGCTGCACCATCTGACGGGAGTGCTCGCGCGGCTCGGCCTCAACGTCCTGTCGGTCGAGCACCATCGCGAGGGTCTCGCGCTGCCGCTCGCGAGCGTCGAGGCCGTGTTCACCGTCGAGACCCGCGACGCCGCCCACCAGGCCGACGTGCGCGAGCAGCTCCAGCGGGAGGGCTACCGGGTCCAGCAGGTGCGCTGAGCCTCAATCCGTCGTCCCTCGCGGCGCGGATGCGCGCGGATCGCCGCCTGACTCGGCGCCCGCACGCCCCGCATCCACGATTGACCGACGGATTGAGGCTGAGCCGAGGCGGGCTCTGCGAGACTGGCGCCGATGACGATCGAATTGACACTGCTCGCCGCGGTGCAGGCGTGGATTGCCCGCGACCCCGATCCCGAGACGCGTGACGAGGTTCAGGCACTCGTCGACGCGGGGGACGAGGCGACGCTGGCCGAGCGGTTCGCGGGACGGCTCGCGTTCGGGACGGCGGGGCTTCGGGCGCGCATGGAGGCCGGTCCGATGGGGATGAACCGGGTCGTGGTGCGCCAGTCGGCCGCCGGGATCGCCCGGTACCTGCTCGGTCACGCTCCCGACGCCGCGGGGCGCGGGGTGGTCGTCGCCCATGACGCACGGCACCGCTCAGGGGTGTTCGCCGCCGACTGCGCCGAGGTGATCGCCGACCACGGCATCCGGGTCATGCTCGCGGACGCGCCGCTGTCCACTCCGGTCGGGGTGTTCGCGATCCGGGCGCTCAGCGCCGCGGCGGGCATCGTGATCACCGCCAGCCACAACCCGCCGGCCGACAACGGCCTCAAGCTCTACATGGACGACGCCGCCCAGATCGTGCCGCCCGTCGACGCCGACGTCGCCGCATGCATCGCCGCCGCCGCCGCCGACGGCGTGCTGAGTCCCGGTGCGGTGATGGCAGCCGACGTCGTTCCGCTGCCCTCCACGGTCATCGACGACTACTGCGCAGCCACGTTGGCGCGGGGGCCGCCGCCCGCGACCGGCATCCGCATCGCGACCACCGCCATGCACGGCGTGGGCGGGGCGCTTCTGGAGCGCCTGCTGGCCGCGGCGGGCCATACCGACGTTTTCCCGGTCCCCGAGCAGGCCGCGCCCGACCCGGAGTTTCCGACCGTGGGCTTTCCCAACCCCGAGGAGCCGGGGGCCACCGACCTGCTGGCCGCGCGCATGGTCGCGACCGGCGCGGAACTCGGCTTGGCGCTCGATCCGGACGCCGATCGCGCCGCGGTCCTGGTGGCGGTGACCGGCGCCCCGCCGCGCCAATTGACCGGCGACGAGGTCGGGGCACTGCTGGGCGAATGGCTCCTGGCCGAGGTCACGGGCGGCCCGGACCGGCTGGTCGTCTCGACGGTGGTCTCCTCGTCGCTGCTGTCCAAGATCGCCGCCCACCACGACGCCCGCCACGAGGAGGCGCTGACCGGCTTCAAGTGGCTGTCGCGCCCGGCGATGGCGCACCCCGAGCTGCGCCAGGTCCTCGCCTACGAGGAAGCCATCGGCTACGCGATCGGCCCGGACGCGCGCGACAAGGACGGACTGTCGGCTGCGCTCGCGGTGGCGTCCATGGCCGCCTGGCACCGGGCCGCGGGCCGCGACCTGGTGGCGGCCCTGGACGCGCTGCACGTGAGGCACGGCGCGCACGTCACCGCCAACTTCTCGCTGCGCTACTCCGGCGCCGGCTGGCGGGAGCGACGCGGGACGGCGCTCGCGGGCCTGGTCGGCTCGCCGCCGGCGCAGATAGGTGAGCATGAGGTCACCGATGTCCGCGCGCTGGCGCCCGACGTGCTGCGCATCGACCTGGACGGTGGCGTGCGCGTGCTGGTCCGGCCGAGCGGCACCGAGCCGAAGCTCAAGTGCTACTGCGAGGCGGTCGTCCCGGTCGGTACGGATGGGCTGGACGCCGCACGCGTGCACGGCGCCGACCTGCTGGCCGCGGTGCGCGAGGGCCTGATGCCGCTGCTCGGCGCCTGAACGACGATCAGACGGTGCCTGCGGCCTCGGCGGCGGTCGCTGACGACCAGCGTCCCTTGCCCTGGCTCTTCGCCGCGTACATCGCGGCGTCCGCCTGCGCGATCAGGTCAGCTGCAGTCCCGGGCACGCGGAGACCGATGACCTGGCCGATGCTGGCGCTGATCGCCACATCGACCGACCCGGTCGCGATCGGAACCGTGAGCGCCTCCAGGATCCGTGCCGAGACCGCGTCGACCTCCGCCTGATCCCGCACGCTCTCAAGCAGGACCGTGAACTCGTCGCCGCCCATGCGCGCAGCGGTGTCGGCCGGACGCAGGCAGGCGCAGATGCGCTCCGCGACCGCGATCAGCACCCGGTCGCCGGCCTCGTGCCCGCGGATGTCGTTGACCGCCTTGAAGTCGTCCAGGTCGATGAACAGCAGGCCGACGTTGGTGTGCTGCGGGTCGCGACGGCGCAGCGCATGCTCGAGACGGTCCATGAACAGCGTCCTGTTGGCGAGTTGTGTCAGCGGATGATGCAGCGCCCGTTGCGCCAGCTCGGATTTGACTTCGTTTAGCTCGCCCAGCGACAGCTGCAGCGAGCGGTTCTCGAG
>JBKKDD010000197.1:0-6611 GCA_046708705.1 Miltoncostaeaceae bacterium
GTGCCGGCCTGGTGGGCGGCCACCTCATTCTCCATCTTCATCGCCTCGACGATGCACAGGACATCGCCCGCGGCGACCTCGTCCCCTTGGGCAACGAGCACCTTGAGCACGGTGCCCTGCATCGGGCTGACCACGGTGTCCCCCGTCGCGCCACTCGTGCCGCCGCGGCTCGACGGCGTGCGCTTGGCGCGCTTCGCCGGTCCGGGCGCGGCGCCGTCCAGGAACAGGCGCACCTCGAACCGCTTGCCGTCCACCTCGGCGGTGACCCGCCGCTCGGTCCGCTCCGTCGGCGCGGAGCCGGCGGGCACGGGGTCGGCCCCGCGGCTGCCGTCGGGGAGCGGCGTCGGGGTGTCCGCCATCGCGGCGAGGGCCTCGTGGCACGCGCCGCCCGCGATGAACTCGTCTTGGTTCAGCAGCCAGGTATGGAACGGGATCAGCGTCGCCGGGCCATGGACCACGTACTCGTCCAGCGCGCGCAGCATGCGCCGGCGCGCCGACTCGCGGTCGACATCCCAGACGATGAGCTTGGCGACCATCGGGTCGTAGATGCCGCTGATCTCCGACCCCGCCCGCACCCCCGAGTCCACGCGCACCCCCGGGCCGGCCGGCTCGCGATAGGCGGTGATCATCGCCGGTGAGGGCAGGAAGCGGTTGGCGGCGTCCTCGGCGTTGATACGGCACTCGAACGCGTGACCACGCGATTTGACGTCGCGTTGGCGGACGGACATCGGCTCGCCCGCAGCGATGCGGACCATCTCGCGGATCAGGTCGATTCCCGTGACCATCTCTGTCACCGTGTGCTCCACCTGGATGCGTGTGTTCATCTCGAGAAAGAAGAACTCCTCGCCCGAGACCAGGTACTCGCACGTGCCGGCCGAGCGGTAGCCCACGGCCTGCGCGGCCCGCACCGACGCCTCGCCCATGCGTGTGCGCAGGTCGGCGGAGACCACTGGGCTCGGGGTCTCCTCGACGAGCTTCTGGTGGCGGCGTTGCACCGAGCAGTCCCGCTCGCCCAGGTGAATGGTGGCGCCGTGCCCGTCGGCCAGGATCTGGATCTCGACGTGACGCGGATCGGGCAGGTAGCGCTCCAGGTAGACGACCGAGTCGGCGAAGAACTTCTCGGACTCGCGCCGTGCGCCCTCGAACGCGTCCTTGAGCTCCCCGGGCGTGAGCGCGACGCGAAATCCCTTGCCGCCGCCGCCCGCCGCCGCCTTGACGGCGACCGGGTAGCCGATGTCCTTGGCCACGCGCTTTGCCGCGGCCAGCGTCGCGACCTCGTCGCGCACGCCCGGCACGATCGGCACGCCTGCGGCGTGCATGAGCTGCCGCGCCCCGATCTTGGATCCCATCGCCTCGATGGCCTCCGGCGGCGGGCCGATGAACACGAGCCCCGCGTCGGCGCAGGCGCGGGCGAACGCCGCGTTCTCGGCCAGAAACCCGTACCCGGGGTGGATGGCATCCGCGCCGGCGCGCAGCGCCGTGTCGATGATCGTCTGCGCCTTCAGGTAGCTCTCGGTCGCGGGCCCGGGGCCGATCAGATGGGCCTCGTCCGCGTGCGTCACGAACAGCGCGTCGCGATCCACCTCGCTGTAGACGGCGACCGACGCGATGCCCATCTCGCGTAGCGTCCGGAAGATCCGGATCGCGATCTCGCCGCGGTTGGCGACCAGGACCTTAAGAAACATCCCCATCTCCCACCCCTTCCTCGATCGCCGCGCGCCGCCACGACGACCGGTAGGCCCATGGCAGCGCGTCGGTCACCGTTTCCTCCTGCACCAGCGCCTCGACCGCCGCGACGACGGCAGCCGCCTGCTCGGCGGTCGGGACACCACCGGCGATCACGATCGCGTGGCTCACAGCGGAATGTTCCCGTGCTTGCGCTTGGGTCCCGGCGCGCGCTTGGTCAGCGAGACCTCCAGCGCCGTGATGAGCCACGGGCGGGTCTCCTCGGGCTCGATTACGTCGTCGACGTAGCCACGCTCGGCCGCGATGTACGGGTTCGCGAAGCGCTCGGTGTACTCGGCGATCAGCTCGGCGCGCTTGGTCGCCGCGTCGCCCCCGTTGGCCTCCGCCGCCTCGATCTCCTTACGGAAGATGATGTTGACCGCCCCGTCCGGGCCCATCACCGCGATCTCGGCGGTCGGCCACGCGGCGTTGAAGTCCCCGCCGATGTGCTTGCTGCTCATCACGTCGTACGCGCCGCCGTACGCCTTCCGCGTGATGACGGTCAGCTTCGGGACCGTCGCCTCGGCGTAGGCATACAGCAGTTTGGCCCCGTGCAGGATGATCCCGCCGAACTCCTGTGAGGTGCCGGGCAGGAACCCGGGCACGTCCACGAACGTCACCACCGGGATGTTGAAGGCGTCGCAGAACCGGATGAAGCGCGCGCCCTTGGTGGACGCGGCGATGTCGAGCACGCCTGCGAGCGCCTTGGGCTGGTTGCCGACGATCCCGACCGAATGCCCGTTGAGGCGGGCGAAGCCGACGACCAGGTTCTGGGCGAACAGCGGCGCGACCTCGAAGAAGTGCTCGTCGTCGACCACCGCCCGCACGACGTCCGTGATGTCATACGGCTTGGTCGGCAGGTCGGGGATGATCGTGGTGAGGCGCTCGTCCTGCCGGTCGGGGTCGTCCTCGGGCGCCTCGTACGGTGGCATCTCCAGGTTGTTCTGCGGGATGTACGAGACCAGCTCCCGGACCATGTCCAGGCAATCGGACTCGCTCTCGGCCGCGAAATGCGCGACGCCCGACTTGGTTGCGTGCGAGACGGCGCCGCCCAGCTCCTCCATGGTCACCTCCTCGCCGGTGACGGTCTTGATGACCTCGGGGCCGGTGATGAACATGTGGCTGGTCTCGCGGACCATGAAGATGAAGTCGGTGATGGCCGGGCTGTAGACCGCGCCGCCCGCGCACGGGCCCATGATCACGCTGATCTGGGGGATCACGCCGCTCGCGCGCACGTTGCGGTGGAAGATGTCCGCGTAGCCGCCCAGGCTGACGACGCCCTCCTGGATGCGCGCGCCGCCGGAGTCGTTGATGCCGATCAGCGGGCAGCCCATGGTGACCGCCAAGTCCATGACCTTGCAAATCTTCTCGGCGAACACTTCGCCCAGGCTGCCGCCGAACACCGTGAAGTCCTGGCTGAACACGAAGACCTTGCGTCCGTCGATCTCGCCATGGCCCGTGACCACGCCGTCGCCCCACGGCCGGTTGTCCTCCAGGCCGAACCCGTGCGCGCGGTGACGGGTGAACATGTCGAGCTCGGTGAAGGAGCCGGGGTCCAGCAGCAGGTCGATGCGCTCCCGGGCGGTGCCCTTGCCGCGCGCGTGCTGGCGCTCGACCGCGGTCTCGGAGCCCGCGTGGACCGCCTCGTCGCGCAGCGCCTTAAGGCGCGCTCGCTTGTCCTCGACGCTCACGAGCGCGCCCGCAACCGGTCGTGCTCGCCCCACTCGTCGCGCAGCACGTTGCACACCTCGCCGACGGTGGCGCGGGCGCGCAGCGCGTCGCGCATGGCGGGCAGCAGGTTGTCGGTTCCGCGCGCGACCTCGCGGATCGTCTCGAGCGCCCGCGTGACCACGGCGGCGTCGCGGCCGGCGCGCAGGGCGGCGAGACGGGCGACCTGTCCGCGCTCCACCTCGGGGTCGACGCGCAGGATGTCGGCGTCCACATCGTCGTCCTCGGCGAACGCATTGATCCCGACGACGGTGCGCGCGCCCGAGGTGACCTCCTGCTGGTGGTGGTAGGCGGCATCGTGGATCTGCTCGCTCATCAGGTCGATGCAGGCGACCGCGCCGCCGCGTTGCTCGATCTCGTCGATCAGCGCCTGCGCCCGCTCCTCGATCTCGGCGGTCAGCGACTCGACGTACCAGGAGCCCGCCAGGGGGTCGACGGTGTCGGTGATGCCACTCTCGGCGGCGATGACCTGCTGGGTGCGCAGCGCCAGCTTGGCGGCGCGCTCGGTGGGCAGGGCCAGCGCCTCGTCGAACCCGTTGGCGTGGATCGACTGGGCGCCGCCGAGCGCCGCGGAGAGCACCTGGGTCGCGACACGGACGATGTTGTTCTCGGGCTGCTGGGCGGTCAGGGTCGAGCCACCCGTCTGGGCGTGGAACCGCAGCATCATCGCGCGGTCGCTCGTCGCGCCGAACCGATCGCGCATGACGTGCGCCCACAGGCGCCGCGCGGCCCGGAATTTGGCGACCTCCTCCAGCAGGTTGTTGTGCGCGTTGAAGAAGAACGACAGGCGCGGTCCGAACGCGTTCACGTCGAGGCCCGCGGCGATCGCGGCCTGCACGTAGGCGATGCCGTTGGCGAGGGTGAACGCGACCTCCTGCACCGCGGTCGAGCCGGCCTCCCGGATGTGGTAGCCCGAGATCGAGATCGTATTCCAGTTGGGCAGCTCGGCATTGCAGTAGGCGAACGTGTCGACGGTCAGCCGCATGGACTGCTCGGGCGGGAAGATGTAGTTGCCACGGGCCACGTACTCCTTGAGCACGTCGTTCTGGATCGTGCCACGCAGCGCCCGCGTGTCGGCGCCGCGCTCCTCGGCGACGATCTGGTAGAGCAGCAGTAGCACCGAAGCCGGCGCGTTGATGGTCATGCTGGTCGACACCAGGGTCGGGTCGATGCCGTCGAACACCCGGGCCATGTCCTCGACGGAGTCGATCGCGACGCCGACGCGGCCGACCTCGCCGAGCGCGCGCGCGTCGTCGGAGTCCATGCCGAGCTGCGTCGGCAGGTCGAAGGCCATCGAGAGCCCCGGTGCCCCGTGGGCCAGCAGGTACCGGAACCGCGCGTTGGTCTCCTCGGCCGTCGCAAAGCCCGCGTACTGGCGCATCGTCCACGGCCGCTCGCGGTACATCGTGGCGTGCACGCCACGCGTGAACGGGAACCTTCCGGGCTCGCCCAGGCGCTCGTCCAGATCCATGTCGGCAACGGACGCGGCGTCGTAGACGGCCTCCACGGGAATGCCGCCCTCGGTCGTGCGCTCCTTCGCGCCTGTCGCTCGCTCCCCCATCGCGCCTCACCTGATCGCTGCCGAATCCCCGGCGATAACACGCGTCGCGGGGTTCGCGAACCTACCACAGCCCCATCCGCCAAACCTCCCCTCCCGCCTCTCCCTGAGGCACGGATCGAGTCGGGCCGGCCGGTCCGGAGCCCGACCTCGCAACCGGCCGACTCCCCATGGCGGGACGCGGCGCCGAGCGCGCGACCGTGACCTCGTTGCATCTGTTGCGAAACGACTATGCTCGGCGTGCCGGTTCCAGACCAAGGGGGTGCCATGTATCCGGCCAGTTTCGACTACGTCGCGCCGACGAGCCTCGAGGAAGCGATCTCGCTTCTCGAGGCGCACGGCGATGGCGCGAAGGTCCTCGCGGGGGGGCAGAGCCTGATCCCGCTCATGAAGTTCCGCTTCGCGAGTCCCGCGATCCTCGTCGACATCAACGGGATTCCGGGGCTCGACACCCTCGCCGAGGGGGACGGGGGCTTGCGGATCGGCGCGCTCGTCCGGCACAAGGACTGCGAGCGCAGTCAGCTGCTGCGCGGCGGCAAGTGGGGACTCCTCGGCGCGACGGCCCCGCTCATCTCGGACCCGCTCATCCGCAACCGCGGCACCGTCTGCGGCTCGCTCGCCCATGCGGACCCCCAGGGCGACTGGGCCTCGACGATGATGGCCTGCCGGGGCGAGGTCATCGCGCAGGGGCCGGGAGGCTCGCGGCGCATCAAGGTCGCCGAACTCGTGACCGGGCCGTTCGAGACACAACTCGAGCCCAACGAGATCATCGTCGAGTGCGTGGTGCCGGACCCGGGCCCCAACACGACCGGCACCTACCTGAAGCTCGAACGCAGGGTCGGTGACTATGCGACGGCCGCCGTTGCGGTCCAGGTGACGCTCTCCAACGGCACGATCGGCCAGGCGGGCATCGCGCTGACCGGTGTCGGATCGCGCAACATCCAGGCGAGTGAGGCCGAGGCCCTTCTGGGTGGCAAGGAACCGTCGGCCGAGCTGATCGTCGAGGCGTCCAAGCTCGCCGCCGCGGCGGCCGACCCCACCGCCGACAACCGCGGCAGCGTCGAGTACAAGCGCAGCGTCGTCCGCGTGTTCACCGAACGGGCGCTCACCGAATCCATCCGTCAGGCGAAAGGAGGTGCGCAGTGAGCACAGAGGCACCCCCGGCCGCCCGGCCGGTCAACGTCACCATCAACGGCCAGGCACGCACCGCGACCGTCGAGCCGCGCGCGCTGCTCGTCCACTACATCCGCGAGTCGCTCGGTCTGACCGGCACCCACATCGGCTGCGACACCACGAGCTGCGGCGCGTGCACCGTCCTGGTCGACGGCGTGCCCATGAAGAGCTGCACCATGTTCGCGGTGCAGGCGGAGGGCAAGGAGCTGACCACCGTCGAGGGCCTCAAGGGGCCTGCCGGGCTGCACGCGGTGCAGGAGGGCTTCCACGAGGAGCACGGGCTGCAATGCGGGTTCTGCACCCCCGGCATGATGCTCACCGCGAAGGCCTTGCTCGAGGACAACCCGGATCCCTCCGAAGAGGAGATCCGCTGGGCGTTGTCCGGGCAGATCTGCCGGTGCACCGGCTACCAGAACATCGTCAAGGC
>JBKKDD010000198.1:0-3659 GCA_046708705.1 Miltoncostaeaceae bacterium
GTCCTGAAGAAGGGCACCACCCTGGAACGGTCCCGGGAGGAGATCCGCCGGCGACTGGCGGGCACGTACTCGGGCCGCGACGCGGACAAGAAGCGGGCCGAGGACGAGGCGAAGCTGCGGACCGTCGAGACGCAACTCAAGGCGTTGTCGAAGGGGGCGACGTCCACCGCGTCGAGGGCGGCGACGGCCACGGCAAGTAAGTGGGGCACCCGCGCCGCGGGGCTCCGCAAGGGGGCGACCACCGGCCTGGTGTCCGCCAAGCAGAAGGCGAACCGGGATCTGCTCCGCCAGACCTTCGGGTTCGAGCCGTTGCTGAAAGGCGGGTTCATCGAGGAGGAACCGATCCTCAACGAGGCCGGGAAGGAAACCGGGCGGATCCGCGGGTTCAAGACCGCGGAGGAGTACCAGGGGTACCGCTTCGGCCCGTCCGGGGCGGAGACGTCGTGGTCCCGTTCGGCTCGCCTGATCGGCGCCGGCGGGACCGGTGGCCGCAAGTTGACAGCCATCCAGGGGATGTCGGTGAAGGAGGTGATGAACTTCTTCCAGTCCCTCGACGAGAACGAGCTGTCCAAGATCCAGCACGAGATGATGATGGCGGGGCTCTACGAGGGCGACTCCAAGCCGATGTTCGGCTTCCGGGACCCAGCCACGATGCAGGCGATGACGAAGCTGCTGACCGTGTGGGGATTCGAGCCGGAGATGGAGATCACCGAGCTGCTCGACCGGTTGAAGAAGGAGAGCAACTTCCAGCCCGACCCGAAGCTGATGGGCGGGGACCTGTCGGGCGTAGGAGTTGAGTCGGACCTCATCAAGAACGAGATGATCAGCGACCCGGCCTCGCTGGGCGCGATCATCGACGACGTCTCCCAGGAACTGTTCGGCGAGTGGCTGCCCCCCGAGCGCAAGCAGGCGCTGGTCGAGAAGCTCCAGGCCCAGGAGAAGGACTACGCCACCCGGACCACCGCCGCCACCGACGCGCAGCGAGCGGCGACACGCACGGCGAACCGGACCGAGCTGGACCACTTCATGGACGCGCTGATCGGCCAGGAATCCGGTGGGGACCAGAACGCGGTGAACGACCGGACTAAGGCGATGGGCCTCGGCCAGATCCTGCCCGAGAACTGGGGGCCCTGGGCCGCGGAGGCGGGGGTGGACCCCTCGGACTTCTCCGAGCGGAACCAGCGGACGGTCATCAAGTACCAGTTGGGCAAGTACTTCGCCGCGTACGGGAACTGGCGAGACGTCGCCTACGCCTGGTACGGCGGCGGCGGGGCGCCCGGGAAGTTGGCGTCGGGGGCGTGGTCCTCGACAGTGGGTCAGGGCCCGAACCGGGATGAGCCCTCCTTCGACGAGTACGCGGACAGCGTGCTGGCGAAGATGAAGGCGTTCGAGTCCGCCGGCGGGGCGTCGCCCTCCGCTGCGGCGGCGACGCAGATCAACTTCGTCGAGTCCCAGGCTGACCCACGGACCCGGGCCACCGCGGAGCTGCGGGCCGCTGATCCGCAGCGGTACTTCGGGACCCAGTTCGAGAAGCAGGCTCGGAACTTCTTCGAGCTGTTGGGAGGTGTCAAGTTCTGATGGGCTGGTACGACGGGATGGACGATGTGTTCGCCAGCCGGCTCAAGGCGCTGATCGAGGCGTCCGGTGGCCGGCTGTCGGTGGTGTCCGGCTACCGCTCCGTCGAGGAGCAGCAGCAACTGTGGGACGGGGCGCTCGCCAAGTACGGCTCCGAGGACGCGGCGCGCAAGTGGGTCGCCCCGCCCGGCCGCTCGAATCACAACCACGGGATCGCCGCCGATCTCGGCTTCGAGACCGACGACGCCACCAACTGGGCCCATGAGAACGCCCCCCGGTTCGGGTTGACCTTCCCGATGAGCTGGGAGCCGTGGCACATCGAGACCGCCGAGGCGAGGGGCGGCACTCCCGAGCAGGACGGCAAGACCCACTCCGGCGGCGCTGACGCGTACACCACCCCGCCTCCCGGGGTGCCCGGCGCGGCCGACGCACCGAACCGGTTCGATCTCGGCTACCAGTTGCAGATGCTGAACGGGTTGCTGATGAACCCGACGGCGTCCGCCACGTTCCTCGCCGGGCCCGGCGGCGCCTCGAAGGGAACCACCAATGCTGTCTGAAGGACTGAAGCTCGACCAGCTCGACGGCGCTCAGATCGCTGAGCTGCAGAACATGCTGGTGAAGGTCGGCTATGACCCCGGCGCGGTCGACGGGATCATGGGCCCCAAGACCAAGGCGGCCTACGCCCGGTTCCTTTCCCGTCAGGGGCTGTCGGGCTATCAGGGGGCCAACAACGAGATCGTCGTCCGGCTCGTCACCCAACTGCAGGACCCCAACGCCGGGCCGGAGCTATGGGGCGGGCTGGTCCATGGCGGGGAGACGATGGTCCCCACCGCGTCGAACCCGACGGGCCAGAAGCCGACGGAGGCCCCGGCCCCGCCGCCGGCGCAGACCACCGCGGCCCCGGCGCCGACCGGTGGGGGCTCAGTCTCGGGCACGCCGATCACCCCGATCCCCGAACTGTCCGCGTCCGAGCAGGAGGCGGCGGTGATGAGCCGCTTCCCTCACCTCGCCTTCCTGCTGCAGCACCCCGAGGTCCGCGACGTCCTCATCCGAGCCACCCAAGGCGGGTGGGACCAGGGCCAGTTGCAAGGCGAGATCTACAAGACGTGGTGGTGGAAGCTCACCGACGCGTCGATGCGGGTGTGGGACGCCAAGATCTTCCAGGACCCCGCCACCACTCAGAAGGAGTGGGACCAGAAGGCGCTGCAGGTCCACAACAAGGCGTTGCAGCTCGGCGCACCGGTCACCCACTCCGACGCGCACTGGCTCGCCGGCCGGGTGCTGCGCGAGGGCTGGTCCGACGAGCAGTTGAACTCCTTCCTCGGCCAGACGATCCGCAACGCCGGTGGGGCCTCGCCCGGTCTGGTGACGGACAAGATGGCGGGGATCAAGGCGTTGGCGGGCAAGTACCTGTCCTCGATGGATGACGCCAAGGCGCAGGAGTACGCCATCAGGATCACCGAGGGCTCGATCAACCAAGAAGCGATCGAGACGATGCTGCGGGACCAGGCGAAGAACCGTTTCGGCTGGCTGTCCGAACGGATCGACCAGGGTCTGTCCCCGTTGGACCTGTTCGACTCGACCCGCCGGGTGGTGGCGGAGACGTTGGAGATGGACCCCGCGACGATCAACCTGAACGACCCGAAGTGGTCCGAGTTGACCTCCCCGGTGATGGAGGGGACCAAGCAGCGGTCCATGAACTTCGCCGAGGCGCAGCGGTGGGCCCGCAAACGGGCCGAGTGGCGGTTCACTGACAACGCCAACAAGGAGTCCAGCCAGATGTCGCTGAACCTGTTGAAGACGATGGGGGTGCTGGGCTGATGGCCAACCCGATCCTGGAATACGGCTCCCAGGGCGGCGAGGTCGCCTGGCTGTCACAGATCCTCGGCTGGTGGGGTTACAGCCCCTCGATGACGGACACCTACGACTGGCAGACCGCGGAGGCGGTGGCGCAGTTCCAACGGAACTACGGCTATGAGGCAACGGGGAAGATGGGCCCCGACACGTGGGCGCTGATGGAAGCGCTCATGCAGGGGATGCCCGCCCCGAACGCGGTGTCCACGGGCCCGGGCACCGCCCCGCAG
>JBKKDD010000199.1:0-9360 GCA_046708705.1 Miltoncostaeaceae bacterium
CCGGGGGGGCGGGGGGGGGGGCCCGGGGCCCCCGCCGTTCCTCTCGGCATTGCCTGTGAAACTACGGGCGGACGCCGCCGCGCTCGCAGTCCGGTGACGTGCGGTCGCGCCGCGCGCCGGTCCGGTCCGCCTGGCGGATGATGTCGTTGCCCGCGCCGCAGAACACATCGTCGGAGAGACGGTCACGGACGAAGAACTGGTCCGTGCCGCTGCCGCCGGTGACGCTGTCGTTTCCACGGCCGCCGGTCAGCCGGTCGTTGCCTCGGCCGCCGTCGAGATAGTCGCCGCCACCGAGGCCGCTGATGACGTCGTTGCCGCCCAAACCGCTCAGCTCGTTGGGGCCGCTGCTTCCGACCAGCAGGTCGTTGAACCGACCGCCGATCGCGTTCTCGACGTCACGGCGAATCAGGTCGTTCTCGCCGGCCTGGCCGTCGCCGGCGCGCCCGTCGAGCCTGACCACGACCCGGTCGATGCGGTCCGCGTAGCTGACCGTGTCGACGCCGCTGCCGCCGCCGATGATGTCCGTGTCGAGGCCGCCGTTGACGTTGTCGTCCCCGCCGCCACCGCTCAGGGTGTCGTTGCCGCTGCCGCCCTCAAGGTCGTCGTTGCCGTTGAGGCCCGTGACGGTGTCGTTGCCGGGACCGGTGGTGATGTCGTTGACCCCGTTGCTGCCGGTCACGGTGTCGTTGCCCGAGCCCGTCGTGAGGATCTCGTTGTCGGTCCGGACGTTGTCGCCCTCGCCCGCCACGCCGTCGTCGGCAAGGTCGTTGAGGTTGACGTTGACCGGGTTGCGTCCGAAGTAGCGCACGCTGTCCTGGCCGGTCCCGCCGGACAGGCTGTCCGAGCCGGGGTCCGTCCCGAGCGTGTCGTTGCCCTCATTTCCGGAAAGCGTGTCGTTGCCGTCGCTGCCGCTGACGCTGTCCTGCCCGGTACCGCCGTTGACGGTGTCGTTGCCGGCGCTGCCGCTCAGGTTGTCGTCGTTGCCGAGACCGTTGATCGTGTCGTTGCCGCTTCCGCCATTGATCTCGTTCTCGGAATCGTTGCCCGTCAGCGTGTCGTCGCCTCCACCGGAGGAGAGGTCCTCGAAGTCGGCCTGGGCGTTGTCGTTCTCGCCCGCCGCGCCGTCGTTGGCGACGCCGTCGAGCGACACGTTGACCGGGATCGGCACGCCCGTCGTCGGATCGGATCGCGAGTAGCCGATAGAGTCGGTGTCGGCGCCGCCGCTGTAGGAGTCGGTGCCGAGACCAGCGGTGACGTCGTCATCGCCCGCGCCCGCCGCGACGGTGTCGTTGCCATCGCCGTCGGAGATGAAGTCGGCCCCATCGCCGCCGGTGATCGTGTCGTTCCCGGCGCCGCCACTGAGGATGTTGTCGTTTCCGGCGCCACCGTCGATCGTGTCGTCGCCGAGGAGCGTGCCGGTGGAATCGTCGCCGTCGCCGAGCGTCACGCTGTCATTGCCCGAGCCCGTGCCAACGCTGTCGTCGCCAGGACCGCCGGCCACCGTGGTCGCGACTGTCAGGGATCCGGCGAGCAGGACGTCGTTGAGATCACCGAGATCGACGTTGACCGCGGTCGCTACGACCGTGCACGTCGCGCTGGTGGGGTCGCCCACCACCGGGGCGCAGCCGGCACCGGGCGTGACGGGCACAACTCCGAATTCGTTGATCGTGTACGTCGTCACACCGTCGAAGGTGATCTGGACGCTGTTGGTCTCGCCCGCGGCGGCGACGTAGCTGAGCGTCGTGCCGCTGACGCTCGCGGTGCCGGCCATCGCGGCGACCGGCGCGACGGCCAGGCCGAGCGCGGCGAGCATCACGCCGCGGCGAAGGAGCCGCGCGGGACCGCGCGACCGTGGGGACGATGGATGCATCTGTTCCTCCATACGTTGTCTCGTTCGGGAGAACACGCTCGAGGGACTCAGGGGCCCACTGCGGCGCGAACGCGAGCATGTTTTCAGATCACATCACGCATGGATGTAAGAGTTCTCGAAGCGTTTGCCGACCGTTCGTGTATCGATCCATCCGGTCGGAGCGGCCAATGCGCAGCGTCCTGCCGAATCCTCACCCCTGCACGCCCCACAGATGAAGCGGCGACGCCCCTTTTACAGCTCCCCGGCCCGGCGCGCGGCGGCGCGGACGGCGTCGGCGACGTGGGCGCGGACGCTGCCGCGCTCGAGGACGCCGATGCCCTCGATCGTGGTGCCCGCCGGGGAGCTGACCCGCTGGCGCAGGTCCGCCGGGTCGGTGCCGTCGGCCAGGAGCGCCGCGGTGCCCGCCAGCACGGCCTGCACCATGGCGCGCGCCTGGTCACGGGTGAAGCCGATGGCGACCGCGCCGTCCTCCAACCCCTCCGCGACCAGCGCGACGAAGCCGGGGCCGCTTCCCACCAGCGCCGTCGCCGGCCCGATCAGGTGCTCGGGCATGTCGACGACCGCGCCGAGCGGCACAAGCGCATCGTGCAGTGCCTCCGCCGTCTCCGGCGCCACATCCCGCGTCGCGACCGCGACCAGGCCGGCGCCGTGGCGCACCGCGAGGTTCGGCATCGTCCGCGCGATCCCGACCCGCGGCGCGAGCGCCCTGATGCGATCGATCGGCCACCCCGCCACCACCGACATCAGCACGGTCTGGGGTCCCAGGGCGTCACCGATCGCGACCAGCGCGTCCTCCGCGTCCTTCGGCTTGACCGCGAGCACGACCAATTCGCAGCCGACGGCGTCGCCGATGACGCCCCGCCGCCCGCCCAGCTCGGCCACGGCCGCCTGAGCGGCCGCTGGGATTGCGTCGACCAACACCAGCCCGAACGCCGCCTCGGGCCGCCCGCGCACGAGGCCGGCCGCCATGGCCCGCCCCATCGCGCCGCACCCCACCACGCAGATGCTCCGCGGCCACTCGCTCATCCGCTCATCCTCTCACCGCTGGGCAGCGGACACGCCGGTCAGTACTGGTTGAAGAAGCCCTTCTCCAGCAGGCGCGCGCGCTCCTCGGCCGACACCTCGACGTTGCGTGGCGTCAAGAGGAACACCTTGTCGGCCACCCGCTGCATGCCGCCGTCCAGCGCGTAGGTCAGGCCGCTGGCGAAGTCGATCAGCCGCTTGGCGAGGTCCGTCTCGGCGCTCTGCAGGTTCAGGATGACCGGGACGCTCGCCTTGAACTTGTCGGCAATCTGCTGCGCGTCGTTAAAGCTCTTCGGCACGATCAGGTGGACCTCCATCTGACCGCGCCCGGCCGGCTCGACCGCCCGGATCCGCGTGGAGCGCGCACCGGCGCCCATGGGCTCGTCGCCGCTGAAGATCTCGTCGATCTCGTCGCCCCGCCGCGGCCCCAGGCGCCGCACGTTCGGCCGCTCGCGATAGCTCTGCTCGAGCTCCTCCTGCGCCCGCGGCTGCGCGGCCCGTGGCTCCTGATCGGGGAACACGTCCTCGTCGTCATCGGCCATGCCGAAGTAGACCAGCGTTTTGTGCCACAGGTCCCCGATGGCCATTTAATGCTCACTCTCACTTCGATCGATCAACGAACGTCCAATTCGCACAAGCGTCGCACCTTCCTCTACCGCGACGATGAAATCTTGACTCGTTCCCATCGAAAGCTCACGGAAATCATGCCTGTCCGACCACCCGAGCGCCAATTCGTCGCGAAGCCGACGTAGCCGATCGAAATACGGGCGGCTGTGCTCGGGATCTGGATTCGCAGGAGGCAATGCCATGAGGCCACCCACGACGATCCCCGATAAACCCGTGACCGACTCGACGAATGCCTCGATTTGGGCCGGGAGAATACCATGCTTGCTCGGCTCGCCCCCGATGTTGACCTGGACCAGCACCCTGACCGCACCCGTCGCGCGCTCAGCGATCTCTTGCGCCAAGCGCTCCGAGTCGACGGCGTGGATCAACCGGGTCGCCGCGAGCACCCCCGGCACCTTGCG
This sequence comes from Miltoncostaeaceae bacterium, assembly GCA_046708705.1. GTDB lineage: Bacteria > Actinomycetota > Thermoleophilia > Miltoncostaeales > Miltoncostaeaceae > CALMEC01. The sequence goes on from JBKKDD010000199.1 coordinate 3,922, forward strand.
CCGCTGCAGGTGTCCGATGAAGTCGAACACGAGCGCGTCACCGACAACCGCCCGCTTGGCCTCCAGGTCCTGCAGGCGGTTCTCGCCGATGGTTGGGGCGCCCGCGGCGACCAGGACGGGCGCGGCCTCGGCCGGGACGTACTTGCCCGCCATGACGAGCTCGACCTGGTCTGCCCCGCGTCCGGAGCGCCCTGCGGCGGCCGCGATCTCCTGCCGCATCTCGCCGAGCGCCTGCCGCAGCCGGTCGGAGTCGATCACGCCGCGTGCCGGATCGCGATCAGCCCGCCGTGGCGACCGGTGCGCGCCCCGTCACGGCGGTACGAGTAGAAGCGCTCCGGGTCGCACGACGTGCACGCGCCGACGTCGATGACCTGGTCGACACCCGCCTCAGCCAGCGCGACCCGCGCGGCGGCGGCCAGATGGACCGCGTCCCCATCGACCACCCCGGCCCCGAACTGCGCGGCGAAGCGCTCGCGCAGCGCCACGTCCACCGGGTAGCAGCACGGCCCGACCCCGGGGCCGATCGCCGCGCGGACGTCCATGGCAGGGCCCAGCGTCGCCACGGCCGCCTGCAGCACACCGTCGACCAGCCCGCGCCAGCCGGCGTGGACGGCGGCGACCCGTCGTGTGTCCCGGCGCCACAGGAGCACCGGCAGGCAGTCGGCGCCCAAGACCACCAGCGCGATGCCGGGACGCGCGGTCATCAGGCCATCGCCCTGCGGCCACCCCGCGAGGGCCCCGGTGAAGCGCCCCGGGTGCGGCGGCGCATCGATGCCCCTGACCTGGGCGCCGTGCACCTGGTGACCGAGCGTCGCGCGCTCCGGATCGACGCCGGTGGCCGCGCACAAGAGCGAGCGGTTCTCGCGGACGGCCGCCGGGTCGTCCCCGGTGGTCGATCCCAGGTTGAGGCCTGCCCACGGGCCGGCGCTGGCCCCGCCGCTGCGCGTGGTGAAGCACGCGATCACGCCCGGCGGCGCTCCGGCGTCGATCAGGTCAACGTTCATCGCGGCGCCCCGGCCGCCGCGATCGCGATCGCGAGCTGGGAGGCGGCGTCCCCGTCGACCATGCCGTCCAAGAGCGCCGCGCGGGCGGCGGCGAGCCCCCGGCCGATGGCCGGCCCGGGCGCGACGCCCGCCGCCACCAGGTCCTGGCCCGAGATCGCGAGCCTCAGGTCGCGCGTGCCGGCCCACCACTCCGCGATCCCCTCGGCCCCGTCGGCGTGCGCCACCACCGAGGTCGCGGGCTTGGCGGCGCTGAGGATCGCATCGCGCCGCGACTGCGGCAGGTCTGGCGGCAGTCGCGCCCGCAGGTCGAAGGACACGGCGGCCTCGGCCGCGATGCCACGCGCCCACCCGTCCACGGCCGCGTGCGCCAGGGCATGGGGCGCCACCGCGCACCCCAGCCGCAGCGCCCAAGCCTCGATGCGCGGCGCGCCCCGCATGGCGAGCGCCGCGTCGATCGCCGTGAACCGTGCAGTCAGCGCGTCGGCGTCCCCGACCAGCCACGGCACGCCCAGCTCGGCCGCATGGGCGACCGCCCGAGCGGCGGTGGCCTCCATGAGCAGGCGTCGCAGCTCGTCGCCGACCCGGGCCGAGGTGATGTCCAGGTCGGGTGCACTCGCGTGGACCGCGCGCTCGGTCTCGGCCTCCAGCGCGAAGCCCAGGCGCGCCGCATAGCGTACGGCCCGAAGCAGCCGGGTCGGGTCCTCGACGAAGCTGTCGGGCCGCAGCGCCCGGATCAGGCGCGCGTCAACGTCGGCGCGCCCGCCGAGGGGGTCCACCAAATCCCCCGCCTGCGCCCCCGTCAGACGGTAGGCCATCGCGTTGACGGTGAAGTCACGGCGCGCCAGGTCGTCGGCGAGCGTGCCCGGCTCGACGACCGGAAGCGCGCCAGGGTGCGAGTACCGCTCACGCCGCGCCATCGCGATGTCGATCCAGCGCTCGTGCGGCAGCTCCAGGTAGGCCGTGCCGAACCGCCCGTGGCTGACGACCCGGACGTTCAGGTGATGGCCCAGACGCTGCGCGAGCTCGAGCGCATCACCCTCGACCACCAGGTCGACGTCGTCGCTCTCGTCGATCCCAACGAGCGCGTCGCGCACTGCGCCGCCGACCAGGCTGACCGGGACGTCCATCAGCGGCAGCGCGCGCACCAGTGCCGGATGCGCTTGCACCGCGGCCGCCAGCCGCACAGAATCCCGGTCGTGGCCTATGACCCGCTCTCCGACAAGCTGCGCGCGGCGACCCCCGTCGCGATCCCCGAGCTGCTCGAGCTGTTCGCGCGCTTCGAGGGGCTGTCGCTGACCGAGCTACAGGCGGCCTTCGCGGCCTGCGAGGCCCGGTTTCGGGCGTGGGTCGAGGCGCCGGAGAACGCCGGGCGGCCCATCACCGAATCCCCCGACTATCTGGAGCGGATCGCACTGGACAGCCTGGTCGAGCGGCGCATGTGGGCCGAATAGGTCACGCGACGATTGCGACGGCCTCGATCTCGACCCGCGCGCCCAGCGGCAGCGCGGCCACCCCGATCGTCGCCCGCGCCGGCGCGTGCCCCGCGAACGCGGTCGCGTAGATCTCGTTCATCGCCCCGAAGTCGTCGAAATCCTTCAGGTAGACCGTGGTCTTGACCACGTCGGCGAGCCCGCAGCCGGCCTCGGCCAGGATCGCGGCGATGTTGCGAAGGACGAGCGTCGTCTGCAAGCGGATGTCGTCCTCGATCAGCTCGCCCGTGGTGGGGTCGATGGCGACCTGACCGGAGACGTAGACGACCTCGCCTGGGGTCGCGGCCACCGCCTGGCTGTAGGGCGCGCCCTGCACCGGCGCCGGGGCTTTCTCGGTACGGATGAGTCTCATGCGCCGACACTACCGCCTCGCGCCGATGACACGGGGCGCATGACCGGGGTCAGGCGGTGCGGACCGCCACCCCGGCGTCGGCCATCGCCGCCTTGACCTGGGCGATGGAGTACACGCCGTCGTGGAACACCGAGGCCGCGAGCACGGCGTCGGCGTGCCCCTTGGTCACCGCCTCGGCGAAATGCGGGAGGGTGCCGGCGCCACCCGAGGCGATCACCGGGACCCGCACGACCGCGTCGATCGCCGCCAGAAGATCGGTGTCGAATCCGTCCTTCGTGCCGTCGCGGTCCATGCTCGTGACAAGGAGCTCACCGGCCCCCAGCTCGGCGACCCGGCGGGCCCAGTCGACGGCCTCGATGCCGGTCTCGAGCCGACCGCCGTTCAGGTAGACCTCCCAGCCGGTGCCGTCGTCGCGGCGCTTGGCGTCGATCGCGACGACGATGCACTGCGAGCCGAAGCGGTTGGCGCACCCGGCGACCAGCTCCGGATCGCGCACCGCGGCGGAGTTGATTGAGACCTTGTCGGCACCGGCGGCCAGAACCTCGCGCACGTCCTCGACCGAGCGCAGCCCGCCGCCGATGGTGAACGGGATGAACACCTCCTCGGCCGTGCGCCGTGCCAGCTCGACGATGGTGCGCCGCTGCTCGTGGCTCGCGGTGATGTCCAGGAACACCAGCTCGTCGGCGCCCTCGGCGTCGTAGCGGGCCGCGAGCTCCACAGGATCCCCGGCGTCGCGCAGGCCGACGAAGTTGACGCCCTTGACGACCCGCCCCTCCTTGACGTCCAAACAGGGAACGACGCGAATCATGCGAGCACCGCGAGCGCCTCGCCGATCGTGAACCTGCCCTCGTAGAGCGCGCGCCCGACGATGACACCCGACAGGTTGGCCAGCTTCATGTCGCGCAGCGCGGTCAGGTCCGCCAGGGACGAGATGCCGCCCGAGGCGACCAGTTGCAGCGGCGGCGCGGCGTCGGACAGGCGGCGCAGGGCATTGAGGTTGGGTCCCGTCAGCATTCCGTCACGCACGATGTCGGTGTAGATCAGGTGGCGCACACCCGTGCTGACGAGCTCGGTGGCGACCTGCACGGCGTCGCGGTCGCTGACCTTCGTCCAGCCGTGCGTGGCCACCTTGCCCTCGCGCGCGTCGATGGCGATCGCGAGGCGATCCTCGAGCCGCCGGACCGCCCATTCGAGCAGCTCCCGGTCCTGCAGGGCGGCCGTTCCCAAAACGACGCGCCACACACCCGTCGCGACGGCGGTCTCGACCGCGGCTCGCGTGCGCAGGCCGCCGCCCAGTTGCACCGCGCCGGGGAACCGGTTGGCGATCTCGGCAACCAGCGGCGCCTGCGCGGGCACGCCGTCGCGCGCGCCGTCCAGGTCGACCACGTGGAGCCAGGTGGCCCCCTCGTCGGCGAAGATCTGCGCCTGGGCGACGGGGTCCTCGTTGAACGTCGTGGACGCTTCGAAGTCGCCCTGCACCAGGCGCACGGCGCGCCCGCCCTGCAGGTCGATGGCCGGATAGAGCGTGATCATGCCGCCACCCCCGCGCCGACGTGGGCGAGCCAGCGCTCGAGGAGCGCGAGCCCCGACCGGCTGGATTTCTCGGGGTGGAACTGCACGCCGATGACGTTACCCTCGCCGGCGATCGCGCAAAACGGCACCCCGTGCTCGGCCGCGCCCCAGCAGGCCGATCGGTCCGCGGGCTCCACCGCGTAGCTGTGCAGGAAGTAGTAGGTGGATGCGTCGCCGGGGTCGCTCGTCGCGATCGGCGCCCGCTCGGACCAGCGCACCTGCGCCCATCCGATGTGCGGGATCTTGGCCGTCGTGTCGAGCCGCCGGACGGTCCCGTGCAAAAGCCCGAGCCCGGCCACGCCGGGGGCCTCCTCGCTGGAGTCGAACATCACCTGCAGCCCGATGCAGATCCCGAGAATCGGCGTGCCCGCGCCCGCCGCCCCGCCGACCGCGGCGTCCAAACCCGACGCGCGCAACCGGGCCATGGCCTCGCCGAAGTGGCCGTCGCCCGGCAGCACGATCGCCTCGGCCCCGGCCATCTCATCCGGGCTGCGCGCGATCGTGACCTGCGCGCCCAGCCGCTCCAACGCCTTGGCGGCGCTTCGCAGGTTGCTCATCTCGTAGTCGAGCACCGCGACCCGCAGGCTCACAGGCTGCCCTTGGTCGAGGGGATCCCCGTGCTGCGCGGGTTGGCGGCGATGGCCCCGCGCAGCGCCCGTGCCACGGCCTTGAAGCAGACCTCGATCACGTGATGCGGGTTCTCGCCCGCAAGCAGTCGCAGGTGCAGGGTCAGCTTGGCGTGGTTGGCCAGGCCCCTCATGAACTCCTCGAGGAGATCCGTCTCGAAGCCGCCGACCACCGTTGCCGGCAGCGCCACCTCGCAGGCCACGAACGGGCGTCCCGAGATGTCGATGACGGCCTGCGCCAGGCACTCGTCCATGGGCACCAGCGCCAAGCCGTATCGCTCGATGCCCGCGCGGTCACCCAGCGCCTGGTCGATCGCCTGGCCGATCACGATGCCCGTGTCCTCAACGGTGTGGTGGCTGCCGGTCGCGGGGGGGGCGGGGGGGGGGGCCGCCCC